>CAYNMM010000046.1:0-17615 GCA_964398355.1 uncultured bacterium | reverse complement strand
CGTGGTGTTTCTTGGTATTACTACATCAAATACACCGCCGAGTGTTTCAACACCAAGTGAAAGTGGTGTGACATCGAGGAGAACAATATCCTTGTCCTTGTATTCACCGGCAAGGATTCCGGCCTGAATTGCAGCTCCAATAGCGACGACCTCGTCAGGGTTGATCCCCTTGTGAGGTTCCTTGCCAAAGAATTCTTTCACCATCTGCTGAACAAGTGGCATTCTGGTCTGGCCACCCACAAGGATAACTTCATCTATATCGGCGGGTGAAACTTTTGCGTCTTCCAGTGCCTGACGGCAGATTGTGATGGTCCTCTCGATGAGGTCGCGCGACATGGCTTCCAATCTTGCACGTGTAAGCTTTCTCTCAAGATGTTTAGGACCTGAGGCATCTGCAGCAATGAACGGCAGGGAAATGGTGGTTTCCATCATTGTGGAAAGCTCTTTCTTTGCCTTTTCGGCAGCCTCCCTTAGTCTCTGGAGAGCCATCTTGTCCTGACGGAGATCGATGCCGGTTTCATTCTTAAACTCATCAATTAGCCATTCAACGATTCTCTGGTCAATATCATCTCCGCCGAGGTGTGTATCACCTTTGGTCGCTTTTACCTCAAAAACACCCTGGTCGAGCTCAAGGATGGAGATGTCGAATGTGCCACCGCCAAGGTCGTAAACAGCGACACGGATGGTTCTATCGGTCTTATTGAGTCCATAGGCGAGAGCCGCTGCTGTGGGCTCCGGGAAGACACGGAGAACTTCAAGACCTGCAATTATACCTGCATCCTTGGTTGCCTGTCTCTGGGCATCGTTGAAGTAAGCGGGAACAGTGATAACTGCTTTTTTAACAGGTTCGCCAAGATAACTTTCCGCCGCTTTTTTGAGATAGGAAAGAATTTTTGCAGATATTTCTTCCGGTGTAAAGTTTTTGTTTACTGCAGGGATGAAGATTTCCACACGATCATTTTTGCCACGGACAACTTTATATGGGACTCTTCTAATATCTTCGAGGGCCTCATCGTATCTACGGCCCATGAATCTTTTTACGGAATATACAGTGTTCTCAGAATTGGTTATTGCCTGTCTTTTGGCGAGAGAGCCGACGAGGACTTCAGAATCTTTGAAGCCTACGACCGAGGGAGTAAGTCTCTCTCCCTCAGGATTTGGTATCACGGTTGGCTCACCACCGATTACAACAGCGACAACCGAGTTTGTAGTTCCGAGATCAATACCAATAATCTTTTCTGCCATATTACATCCCTCCCTTCGTGGGGTCTTCTTCAGCCCTTGCGGGCTCCTTGGAAACTGAGACCTTAGCCGGTCTCAAAAGCTTGTTCTTGAATTTGTAACCTTTCTGGAATTCTTCCACAACCACGCCCGGCTCTGTCTCGGCTGTTTCTTTCACCGAGATAGCCTCGTGCAGCCTTGGGTCAAATTTTTTACCCAGTGATTCAAATGGTTCAAGCCCCTCTTTCTTCAGGATTTCAAGGAGGCTTTTATAAATCATCTCTACACCTTTCTTGATAGAATCGACATCCTGCGCGGATTTCATAGCATCGAGTGCCCGTTCGAAATTATCCAGTATAGGTAAAAGTTCGTAGATAAGCCTTTCATTGGCGTAGTCAACTGCTTTTTTCCAGTCCGCCTCGATTCTTTTCTTATAATTTTCATGATCTGCTAACGCCCGAAGGTATAAATTTTTATACTCATCTCTCTCTTTTCTTATCTTTTCCATTTCTTCTTTCAACCTCTGTGTCCAGTGCTTTTTCACAGGGCCAACCTCCTTGAAGGGACTTTCAAAGTGAGTATTAATAGATACCTTTTTATAATTTTATTGTCAAGATGCCACTCAAAATTTTTTATAATGCGATACTATGCATAATATGCAGCGAGGGTGTTCGAAAAAATTGCTTTAAAAGAAAACAGGAATGCAATTTTTAATGTCCTCCCCCACGCCTCTTCGGGGCGTAGGGGAGGATTAAGGAGGGGGATGCCCTCCCCTCAATCCCCTCCCGCAAGCGGGAGGGGAGGTCGGGGTAGATATTCTCGCAAAGTGGAAGGGAAAATGATCACTGGTAAAATATTTTTCGAACACTCTCTAATATGCATCGGTTTGTAAGAGTCAAGTAATAGGGTGGTTATATTTAATAAAGATTTAAAGTGGTAACTCGTATGAGAATACGAGCTTGAGTCCTTTTTCTTTAACGTATTTTCTAACCTGTGGGGGAGTTTGATATGTAACTATAACGAGGAATTTGTCACCGGGGAGGTATTTCTCGAGCGATTTAACGTGATTGAGAAACTTGTCAATGTCCCTTTTCCGAAGTTGAGCTTTGCATTCTCCGAGGATGGTTAGTTCTTTACCATCTATTCGACCCTTGCCGAATAAATTTACCTCAATGGCTCTGCCCGTACCGGTTTCAATGTAATCTCTCTTCAGAGGTTGAGTGAGTTCTATATTGAATCTTGTTTTGAGAATTTCAGGAAGACCTCTAATAGCTCTGTCCTCGAGGACATAGCCGAATGCATTGGATAGACCACCGAGATGCTCGCGGGTCTTTTTGTGCTCTCCGATAAGTTTTTCGAGTCTTTTTTCGGTTTTTAGCTGGGCTTCAGCGAGTTCATCCATTCTCTGGGCGAGCTGATCCACTCTTTCCGTGAGTTTATCCACTCTTTCGGTGAGCTGGTCGACTCTTTCAGCGAGTTTATCAACTCTCGCCGTAAGTTGATTTAGTCTTTCCTCCGTTTTAAGCTGAGCTTCAGTAAGTTTACCGATAGCCTTCCATACCCGATCGAAATTTTCATTTGTAGTAGCAACAAATTCTTGAAATTCTTTCCTTGTTATGGTTTCACCAATAATCCTCTCCGCTTCCTCAAGAAAACTGATCAGCACGTCTCTGAGCTTCGGATCTTCTATACTTTCAAGCTTTCTCATTAATGATGCTTTCACCATACTACCCTTATTTTATCTTCTTCTTTTTAAAAGTCAACCCTGATTTGGATAGTGTTCGAAAAATATTTTTCCAGTAAACACTTCCCCTTTCACTTTACGGAAAAACTCTCTTTATTTCCCTCCTGCTTGTGAGATGATCCCCTTACAATCTCACCTCTAACTTTGTCGGAGGGATTACATCCAACCTCCCTTTTCGCATTGCGGGAGAGGGATTAGAGTGAGAGTGGGAATTTGATCCCGCCTCAATCTTCCCCCCACAGTACCAAACCCGCTGCCGGGTAGGAGATTAAAAAATTTTCATTTCCCAAAACATTTTTTCGGATGTCCCATCCTGATTTTTGCAAATTTGTTAAAATTACAAACTGTGGAATCCGGCAATGTCCTTTACAAATAGTAAAGTTTCAATTTTATGACGCTATTTGATTATTCGGAATTTGTCATTTACTATTTATGCATCATGAAGAATGAAATCCTTAGAATTGAAAATCTGTGGGTAATAAATTCTGGAGCCACCTTTATTTTGAGAGGTGTTAATCTCACAGTCTTTGAAGGAGAAATACATGCTATTCTCGGCTCCAATGGAACGGGGAAAACGACGCTCGGCAGCACACTCATCGGGTCATCAAGATACAAAGTGGTGAAAGGGCGAGTAATTTTTAAAGGGAGAGATATTACAGACCTATCGATAACGGAACGAGCAAGATTAGGAATTACAATGGCATTTCAACATCCAGCAAGTTTTGAAGGTATAAAGGTCAGGGACTATCTTGCAGTCAGTAAAAGATATTCAAAGGATAACCTTAATCCAGTTGATGCACTTAGAATGGTTGGACTTAACCCAGATGAATTTTTGGATCGAGCACTCGATGCAGGCCTTTCTGGGGGTGAAAGGAAGAGGATAGAACTTGCTGCCGTTTTTCTTATGAGACCGGAAATCGCTATACTCGACGAGCCTGATTCTGGTATTGATTTGATGTCCATTTCTGACATTGCTAACGTTATGCGCACACTTAACAAAATGGGTACCACTATTATCTTGATTACACATAGAGAGGAGCTTGCACTCATGGCAGAGCGTGCATCCCATCTCTGTAGCGGAATGATTTTGAAAACAGGCCCCTCTCGTGAAATTGTCGATGTTTACCTGAAAAATTGTAAAACCTGTGACCATGTAAACCAACCGGAGGTCTTACCAGATGCAGAGGTACGATAAAGAGTATCTAACACTTGTCGATGCCCTCGAAAGAGCAGGATCCTCATCAAACTTCCTGAAGAGTGATAAGATCGCCTCCATTGTTATAAATGGCAACCGTGTACTTGGACTGAATAAGATTGAAGGTATTGAAATTGTCCCACACCCTGAAGGTGAAATTATGAATCTGGAACTCATTGTGAAAAAAGGCTACAAGGTACCCAATCCTGTACACGTTTGCCTCGGATTAACTGCAAAACAGGGGCGTCAGGTGATAAAGTCCAGATTTACAATTGAGGAAGATGCCTCTGTTAAAATCATTGCACACTGTATTTTCCCGAATCCCGAAGGTGTTGAACATGTAATGGATGCTGATATCCTTGTGAAAAAAAATGGCTATCTGCACTATGAAGAGACACACATTCATGGGAGGACCGGAGGAATTCTCGTAAAACCAACCACAAGAGTTAATCTGTATGAGAATGCAAGATTTATCACGACTTTCCGGATTGTAGATGGTAGAGTAGGAAAGCTGGACATCGATCTTGATGCAAAGTTGCAAAACCGTGCAATGATTGACGTATTAACCCAGGTTTACGGGAAGGAGGACGATGACATAAAAATTAAAGATAGAATTGTTCTTGAAGGTGAAGAGGCCAGGGGAATGGTAAAATCACGTGTTGTAGTAAAAGATAGGGCGAGGAGTGTAATAATTGGAGAAGCCATAGGGAATGGAAGGAACGCGCGTGGACACATTGATTGTATGGAGATTGTCCGTGGAAAAGAGGCATACGCATCATCAATACCATTGATTGAAGTACACGAAGATACGGCCAAATTGACCCATGAAGCTGCGATTGGAAGTATTGATAGATCAAAGCTTGAGACACTGATGGCACGAGGACTTACAGAGGACGAAGCTGTTGATTTTGTTGTGAAGGGTATACTTGGATAATTTTTAAGGGGGCGGGAGGCGAAGAATTCGCCTCCCGCCCCCTCATTTTAAAACATTAAAATCAATGCAATTATCGCAAATACATCGATGATAAGTAACATTAAACTGAGATCCTCAAATTTCCCCAGAAAGATCTTTATCAACGTGTAAATCAGGAATCCCCAGACGATCCCCTGCGTTATTGAATAGGTAAGAGGTATAAGGAACAGAGCCGTAAATGCAGGAATCGCCTCATCCATCTTCTTCCACTCAATATTTTTTAGAGACTGAGACATGAAGACCCCGACGATGAAGAGCACAGGAGAAGTCGCAACCGCAGGAATTAAAGAAAGAATCGGACTGAAAAACATAAACGGTAAGAAAAGGAGTCCCGCAACCACAGCAGTGAGACCTGTACGACCTCCCTCCTCAACACCGGCGGCAGATTCGATGTACGTGGTAGCCGACGAGGTACCCGAAAGACCAGAGATTGTCGTCCCGAAGGCATCTACAAGAAGTGCTCGATCAATGTTTATTGGCTGACCGTTCTCATCGATCAATCCACCCACGTAAGCAACTCCAAGGAATGTAGAAATCGAGTCAAACATATCGGTAAAGAGCAGAGTAAACCAGGGGCCGATCATTCCAATTGTCAATGCACTCTTTATGTCAAGTTTTAAAAATACATCCATTTTGGGAATGGAAAGTACACTCTTGGGTACCTCCACAATAGGTTTTGTAAGAAATCCCGCATGAAGTCCAATCTGAGTGACAACGAAGGCTATAAATGAATTTAGCAAAATTGAGATTACGAGTGCTCCTTTGACTTTTTTCGCAACAAGAATTGAAGTTATCACGAGTCCAACAAGAAAGAGAATTGTTTGAATATTGAAGCCTCCGAATGCAACGATGGTTCCGGGACCATGTTTTATAAAACCCACTTCAGCCATTCCGATGAGCGCAAGAAACAGACCAATACCTGATGCAACTGCATACCTCAGAGAAGCTGGGACCGCTTCAACGATCCATGTTCTCACCTTTGTGATGGTCAGAATAATAAATACTATACCGGAGATGAACACAGCCCCAAGACCGGTCTGCCAGGGGACCTTCATACCCAGAACAAGCGTGAAGGTGAAGAACGCATTTATTCCCATTCCCGGTGCCAGTGCGTATGGCAGATTAGCATAAACTCCCATTAGAATGGAAGAGATTGCGCTAACAAGCACCGTTGCAAAGAGCACCCCGGAAAAATCCATACCAGTTTTGGAAAGAATCATCGGGTTAACCACTATAATGTAGGCCATGGTGAGAAAAGTGGTAATACCTGCAAGTACTTCTGTCCTTACATCTGATCCTCTTTCCTTCAACTTAAAAAACTTCTCCATAATATAACCTCCGGTTTGTTTTGAGCTGAACAAAATGTTAACCACCTTAAACAGGTAATTATTGCTAATTCTGGTCAGGAGATGTGTTATAAATGAGGAAGGGCGGGTGAGTCCCTGCGTTTGCAGGGACTCACCCGCCCTTCCTCATAATTACTCTCCTTATCTCCTTTTAAGAATTACCTTTGATAACTGCTACACATTTTGGACAGAGATCAGGATGATCAGGATCCTCTCCAACCTTTTCATGCCAGATCCAGCATCGCGCACACTTTTTACCTTTTGCATGTGTTACGCCAATTGTAATTCCTTCACCTTCGTATACAACCTCCGCCTCAGGTTTTCTATCTACAATAACTACCTGAGAAACTATGAAAAGTTCTCCCAGAATCTCTCTATATTTTTCGAGGACATTTTTAATAATTTCGTCATCTACTTTTACAAGTACACGTGCTTCAAGTCGATCAGATATGATTTTCTTCTCTTTCCTTGCTATCTCAAGTGCAATAAGGACCGAGTCTCTGACATCCAGGAGCTTTTCAAATTCTTCGGCAAGTTTATTATCGATCCACTCTTCATGATTCTGTGGCCAATCTTCAAGGAAAATACTTTCTTCTTGCCTGCCTGGAAGATACTGATATGCCTCTTCCGTTGTAAATGAAAGTATCGGTGAAAATGTTATAAGCAGGGTCTTGAGGATTTCGTAAAGTACGGTTTGCGCAGATCTTCTGCCCTTTGACTTTTTACCCCATGTATAGAGTCTGTCCTTTAAGACGTCCAGATAGAAGGCGGAGACATCAACGACCACAAAATTAAAATACCTGTGATAGACTTTATGGGTCTCGAAATCATCGTAATATCCGTCAATTTCACGTTTCAATAACTCAAGTTTATGCAACATGAATCTGTCCAGAGGAAGAAGATCCTCGTATTTGATTGAATCTTTTTTCGGATCAAAATCATAAAGATTGCCAAGCAGGAATCTATAAGTGTTTCTAATTTTTCTATAACTATCGACCAATCTCTGGAGGATTTCCTTACCCAATTTGACGTCTTCGGTATAATCTGTAGATGCAACCCACAGTCTCATTATGTCTGCGCCGTACTTCTCGGTGATTTCTTCTGGATGGATGACATTACCGAGGGATTTATGCATGGTTCGTCCAAGCTCATCAAGGACCCACCCATGAGTTACAACGGCTTTAAAAGGCGCCCTGCCCCGTTTTGCGACACCAAGAGTGAGGGAAGCATTAAACCAACCTCTATGCTGGTCCGACCCTTCGAGGTAAAGTTCAGCTGGCCATCTTAACCCACGAGACTCCTTCAGGACCGTAAGATTTGAGGCCCCGGAGTCAAACCAGACATCAAGAATATCCATCTCCTTTTCGAATTCGGTTCCACCACATTTTGGGCACTTGAAGTTTTCCGGTAAAAAGTCTTCCACAGGATGTTTGTACCATGCATCAGAACCTTCTTTTTCAAAATAATCTGCGACTATACGAATTACTCCAGGATCAAGTATAACATTCCCACATTTTTTACAGTAAAGAGCGGGGATGTTTACTCCCCAGGCTCTCTGGCGGGAGATTACCCAGTCTGGACGTTCAGAGATTGATGCGTAAATTCTATTTTCCCCCTCTTCTGGATGCCATCGTACATTTTTGATTTCGTTTAATGCCCTCTGACGAAGATTGTTGTGGTCAACTGAGAGAAACCATTGGGTTGTTGCCCGGAATATGAGGGGATTCTTACATCTCCAGCAATGAGGGTAGGAGTGTAAAATCTTTCCAAGTTTAATCAATGTACCATTTTCTTTCATTATTTCAAGGACCTTTTTGCCCCCCTCGTCAATAGTCAAACCGACAAAAGGTTCACCCGCTTCTTTGGTAAATTCACCTCTTTCATTAACGGGTGAGAGTATTGGTAATCCGTATTTTTTACCGACTTCAAAGTCTTCTTTACCATGCCCTGGAGCGGTATGTACAACACCCGTACCCTCTTCAGCAGTTACAAAATCAGCGAGTATTGCGGGTGATTCCCTATCAATAAACGGATGTCTAAAAATTGTGCCCTCGATCTCAGCACCTTTGAGTCTTTTAATAATTTTTACATCTTCCCAACCAAATTCTTTTAGTACCGCCTCAAGACGTGCCTCTCCGAGAACATATTTGGTGCCCTTGTACTCAATAACCACATAGGTAAAATCAGGATGAAACATGAGAGCAAGGTTAGAAACTATTGTCCAGGGGGTCGTAGTCCAGACCAGAGCATAGCCTTCCTCTCCATCAAACAGGTTGGCTTTATCATCCTTTACCTTCATACGGAACCATACAGAGGGAGATTCTTTGTCTTTGTATTCGATTTCTGCCATTGCAAGGGCTGTCTGACAGGTCGGACACCAATGAATTGTCATCAAATCTCTATATATATAGCCTTCCTCCACAAGGTCAGCGAGGATTCTTAATTCTTCACTTTCATAATCTGTTGACATGGTAAGATATGGATTTTCCCAATCCCCAAGCACGCCAAGACGTTTAAATTCTTTCTTTTGAACTTCTACCCAATATTTTGCAGCTTCTCTACATTTTTGTCTTATCTTTAGCTTAACCTCAGGCTTTTTTAAAGCGGTTTTATCCTTCAGGAGCTCTTTAACCTCGGGATCTTCTCTGGATACCCTATTTTCAATAGGCATGCCGTGATTATCCCATCCAGGAACATAAGGAGTTTTGTATCCTTTCAGGTGTTTATATTTTACAAAAAAGTCCTTCAAAATCTTGTTTAAGGCAGTTCCAAGGTGAATGTGTCCATTTGAATAGGGTGGTCCGTCATGGAGGATATATAGATCATGTCCCTCTCTCTTCTTGAGCATTTTCATATATAGTTGTTCACTGTCCCACCGCTCGATAAAACCTGGTTCCTTTTTTGGTAAATTGCCTCTCATGGAAAACTCGGTTTTCGGCAAATTAAGGGTATTTTTATAGTCGCTCACTTTACCTGCCTCCTTTTATTTGATGATAAAATAGATGAAATAAAAGAGTATACCAATTAACATGGAGACACCAACCGGCACACCTGAGGATTCAGAAACTGTGCCTTCTCCCATATTGTGCAATTTTTTTACGTCCTTCATTGCAATTGTGTCCACGTGCTCTATCTCAAATGTCCTGGTAAATCTAATGATCCCATTCTGTGTAATTTTTACAAAAAGCCTTAATTGTAACTCTCGTTCATAATCAGGCTTTTTAAAGATTCCTCTATATATCTTGCTATAAGTAATTTTAAAATTATCAACTTTAAAATTGAGCCAGGTCTTCGTGGGTTTCTCAGAAACAATTATTCTATGCTTTTTCAGAATATTGAAAATAACACTCTCTACAAGATTTGAAACTGGATCCTGACCGCCTTTTAATGTAATTACAGAGTCTGGAATCGAATACACTACAGAATCAAGCTCAGTCGTCAGAATTTTACTTATCAACCGTGTGTCAGATAGCTGAGTAAAAAACACCAAGGCCATTAAGTATAAAAACACGCCTAAAAATTATACTGCAACACCCCAACCTGTCAATGAGCCGTAAAGGCGCTTTTCGAAAAAAATACTTTGGAGAAAAGGCAGAGTGCAAACTTTTAATTCCCTCTCCCCGCAGTGTATTTAGCACCGTGGGAGAAAATTTTTCTCAAACTTCCTCCCCAAAAAGCTTTGTAGTGGAGGACTAAAAAACCGACAGATTCTCGTTCTCTCCTCAATCCCATTTCGCAGACAGGGGGAGTGATCGGATGTAATCTTTTCCACGAAGGCAGACATTACCCATATTGTTCAAAATGATGTATAAATATCCAATTCTTGTATATTTCCGCACTTTGAATGAAATGAATAAAAGCAACCTCCTCACCTCTCGCGATGCTTTGCATCTCCGAGAGGATAAAGAAAGGGAAAAACTCTCGCCTTTTCCCTTACTCACTACCGCAGAGCGGAAGGGAAAATTGAGGGTGAAGTATCATGTAAAGCGGATGAGGAGAATAGTGGATATTACTCTTAACCCTGAGGATAATTCACTTTGCTTTAGCCATAAATTCTGTATGATTTTTGCATTCTGGGGGGCAAAAATTTGTGTAACATTTTTTCTCTCAATATATAACCTTTTTGAAGTCATTTTTTGAATTTTCATGGGTAATGTCGGGCAAATAGGAGGGAAAAATAAAGAGAGTTTTTACGCAAGTACAAGAAGAAGTGATTACTGGTGAAATATTTTTGAGTATCCTCATGAGTTGTAAATCTGATTCTTCAATTTTGTAAGCTGGGATTTCTCCTGAAAAGTTGTGGAAATGGTGACATTACAGTCAGTTTCAAACTCCCGATAGTTCACCCGCTAAATTGAAAATTATATTCATGAATAACTGGAACTGTTCCCTTCAGAATGAAGAATTTTCTATCCAGTTCTTGAAATTTTTTACTCAAGGAGGGTATTTTTTTTGTTACGAATTTTTTCCAATAATGTTCATCAAGAGGGATAGAACTTCATCGGTTGTTATGGAGTTGTAACATTCATAGGTGCCGAGGGGGCAAGTCCGTTTAAAACAAGGGGAGCAGGGAAGTTTGTGGTAAATATAGTGTCCTCTCTTTCCGTAAGGTGCAGTCCAGTTTGGATCAGTTGACAGGAAAAGGGTTAAAACCTCTGTTCCGCATGCCACTCCAAGGTGAGAAAGACCGGAATCTATGGACAAAAGGGCGACTGAGCTCGCAAGGATGCACATAGTTTCTTTTAAAGTGGTTTTGCCAACAAGGTTTATAAAACCACTTCTCTCAATATCTTTTACTTTTTTTACTTTAAAAGTGTCATTATAACTACCGAGCAGAATGACATCATATCCGTGGGATTTCACAGTTTTCATGATCTCAAAAAAATTCTGAAGGGGCCACTCCTTGGCCGGTCCATAATTTGCAAATGGACCTACAGTTACGTATTTCCTGTCAGTGAGTTTGAATTTTTTCAGTGTTTTCTCACAATTCCTCAGCTCGATTTGTGGTTCCAGTTTCTCAGGTTGGATTCCAAGTGGTGTAAGGAGTCTCAAATAACTTTCGACAATATGTTCCTTTCTCCAGAAATCCTTCTTGTTAATTACGTGTGTTAGGAAGATTGACCGATGCTCTCCATCAAATCCAATTCGAATTTTTGGATGTGCGATCCACATTCCGAAAGCTGAGGAAAATGAGACAGGAAACACTATACCTACATCAAACTTACCACGATTCTTGAAAGATAGTATTTTCATCCTCTTTCTTGTGAGGAATGTATGGCATGGAATTAAATTCTCGAATACAGGAGCAACACGCTTGTGGCAGATGCCCACGACTGTATGTCCAGCTCGTTTCAGATTGAGAATAACAGGAATTGAATTTGTTGCATCACCTATCCAGTTTGGCAATCTGAGGAGAATCTTCATTGGAAGTCTATAACTTTGATCTTTATTCTTCCCACAATGGATATGATTTCCGTTTGTTTATCAATACCTCCAGTTTTAAGCATTATATGTCTTGCACTTGCTGGGAATTCGTTAAATATTGAATCTACAAAAATCCATCTACCATCTATCCAGACGGCATTCCACGCATGATAGTAGTATGCTCCGTTGGCGTAAATAAGACCGACAACAATCTTTGTGGGGATTCCGGCGGCTCTTGCGACTGCTCCAAAGAGTACGGCGTGCTCGTTGCAATCACCACGGCGTGTTTCCAGAACCTCAACTGCCGAGGGAATCGTTACAGTAGGTTTTTTTTCGATATAGTTGTATACCCAATCTTTTATTCTCTCTACTTTCTCAATGCTGTTTGAAGCATCCGATGTTAAACTCATAGCGATTTGCTGGATCCTTGGGTCATCTGATTGCATAAATTCGTCTGGTTGGGTGTATTTCTTTACCGAGTCTGGAACGGAGTTATTTTCCTGTAATTTTGTTAAATCAGGGACTTCAATCTTAATGATAGCATAATTTTTCCCAATTTTTTCGACAGTCTGACCATCCAGCGAGAGATCAAGCATTCCGGGATCTATATTCGAAAGACGAAGCTCAACCTCATGGGCGTCTTGAGGTACGTTCCCCTCAGGTACAACGGCAAAAAGACGTAAAAGGTCAACTGGTTGTGCTTCAATTTTTGTTGCAATACTTTCTGGCTCATCGACGCTAACAATTCCGAGCGCTCCCTCGTCTCTGACTATCCGACCATTGTAAATATATGTGTGTGTTCTATACCCCAGGTATTCAATCGTGTATTCAAGGGCCTTTACTTTCTTGCCCATGTATGAAATAAATTTGTATTTTTTTGATAGCAGTTTTGCATTCTCTATAGTGAATGTTGACGGATCATAGAGTTTGAACGTCTGTGGGATATCTTTCCCAAGAATCATTTTCGCATGCAGGAGTGTAGGAAGATAGAAATTATAAGCAGAAAGTATCCTTGATGGTCCCTTTCTACCATTCATTTCGACATTAATTGAAATATTCTTTCCGCGCTTTACACCGGTAGATTTTACACGCTGGTCACCAGTTGATAAGAAGAATTCAAAATTTTTCAGGTGCAATTTACTATCTGTCCTAATCACTGTCGTTGTCGTCAGACTTTTTGGTTGACCAAGCATCTTCAAATCCATTAGAGTCATTTCCTGTAATTTATATCCATTTGAAGTCTTGATTACCTCGAGATGAGTGTAGCCGATTTTATAGCTTTTTAGGTAAATTCCAAGCCATTGCTCAAATCTGGCGTGGACAAAAGATGTGATAAGAAGGATGAGAATCAATTTTTTCATTTTCTACCTCCAGCAATTTATTATACTCCCCCGTTTGTGCACTTTCATTTGAGAATGATAAATTTCTTCGTGAAAATATGTTCTCTTTGTTTGATCAATGAGAAATAAATCCCGGACTGAATGAAATTCAACGGGATAACATAGTGATTTTGGCCAGAGAGTAGCATTTTCCTTATTTTTCTTCCATCAATAGTAAGGATGTCAAGTGTTATTTGCTGGTTGTTTGGTACATTAATAAAAATCTTTTTGTCTCCATAAAAAATGTTATTGTTGGAACTTTCTGGATTTTCTTCTATTACTGAGGGACTGTATTGGGATGTAAATACATAAACGAGCTCTGTATTAACAGAATCACCGAAATCGCTGTTAAACATAACTATAGTACCATCTGGGGATGGAACCGGCATGGGACTTTTTGTGTAATTATACGCACTACTGAAGTGATGGCCAAATAATTCAACCGTTCCACTGCCGTCGAGTTTCACAGCAACTATCATACCACCTTTTGAGGGATCTGTGCTGGCATAGGCCCAGCCGGGACGCCTGATATTTCTGCAGGAAATATGAGCATCGCCGAATCCAAAGTCGGGATGGTTATGAATAATTATGTGCTCTCCATTCCCGAGTTTATAAGCGTTTATGGTACCTCCGTGACCATAAAATTGAACAAATACCTCCTCTCCACCAGGAGTAAATCCAAAATCCCCATGGTTACCATATTCGACAAGTCTCCTGCTAAATGTAAGAGTTCTTGAATCGTAAATTTCAACTCCGAAGTGTCCATTAAATGGATTTTCAGGTGAAGTGTGATTGTGGTCCCACATGATGCCTACGTAGTCTCCAGATTGAGAAATCGAAATCCAATCAAAATAGTAGGGAGATTCGTCATTTCCCCATGCTCCCTGGAAAAGTTTTGAAATCAAGGTGTCTCCGAGCTGTAAATCGAAAATTACAACCACTAAATCTGTATCTTTCTTACAGGCGAGTGCAACGTATCGATCGTAATTGTCAATATTTCCCTCTCCTGGTCCTACTTTCACAAGATCAAATCCTCTGAGTCTGAATAGGGTGTCAAGTTCATGAGTTGAAATACGGTAGGTCTGAATTACTCCGTCAGAGCGGAAACTGTAGAGTAAGTCTGGATCAGTATTTGACCAGAGGCTGTAATAAATATCCGGTAAATCCATGATTTTTTCATGAGTCAGGGAGCTATAAATAGCCACCGAGTAGAATTTGTACATACTCATATCTGCATTCCATGTCTGGGTTTTAGAATATGCATGACGTGGGTACCAGTCCCAGACACTGTCATAATCAGTAATCCTTGTTATAAGTACTTGGGTGGTTGTGTCAACAATAGGTTGATTTAAAGAAGGCATGGGTGGAATTGGTGTGTAAATTGGGGTGTAGTTGGTGTCAGGTGGATACTGGGAAAACAGGAAAAAAATTAAGATTACAAGTTTCAAAACACGCTCCTGAGTCAATCAGTCAGATAGTACTCAATTGTTGTGACCACTCTAATTTTTTTGATGTAAGGTGTATTTTTATCCCGGTTGGTTATTGTGAAAAGTCCCTGGCGAGCCTTTTTAATTTTCCCGAGTTTTGAATTTGAGTCCCTGGCGAATTTCAGTGCAGCTTTTCTTGCATTCTTTGTGGCTTCTTCAATCATCTCAGGTTTGATTTTATTCAACTCGGTAAAAAGGAATTCAGGCTGTGTATCATAGGATTGGCCCTGAATAGCAATACCTTTCTTAATAAGTTGCACGGTCTTTTTCATTGTCTTCAATACAAGATCGACTTTTGTAGAATATACGTTGACTATAGATGTTGCTATATATCTATATCCCTTTGCCTGTCCGGAAGAAAATCTCTCGGCCTCGCGATCAAAGATAGATGGTGGGGAAATGCTGATTTCCGAATCTGTGAAGCCATTTTTTTTCAAGAAATCAATAATGATCTTATTCTTTTGCTGCACCCGATCATAAATATCTGCGAGATCATTACCTGTTTCAGTAAATTTTATTGGCCAGATTGCAATGTTCGCTTTGACTTCTCTCTCTGAAAGTCCCTTAACCACTACGGTTCTATCCCGGGATTTAGCTTTAACTATGCCATGGGAAATAAACACGCCGAGCCCGATTAAACCAAGGAATATAGATAAGCCGATGACGAAGGATTCTTTTAATCTACTCTCCTGTGACATCATACGATCTCCTTTATTCCTCTCTTGTACATGGTTTTCCTCTTCCTTGCAGAAGGGATTCCCAGCATTTTTCTCTTATCATTGATACTTCTTCTTGAAATTTTTATTCCTTCTTTCTTCAGGAGTTCTGCGATATCTTCATCTCGAAGTGGGTTTTCACGATCTTCATTTTTTATCAATTCTTTAATCCTTTTTAAAAGGTAATCCGAGGACACATCGTTATTCGAGGATTTAACTTTCAGGGATCTTGAAAAGAAAAATTTCAATTCGAAAATTCCCACAGGTGTGTCTGCATATTTTTTGTTGACTATGCGGCTAACAGTAGATGCGGGAATGCCGAGATCTTCAGACGCCTGCAGTTGGGTGATTGGATTGAGATATTTTGTTTTTCCCATCAGAAAGTCTCTCTGATGCTCGGCGATGTATTCGGCAATTCTTAAAAGGTAAGACTTTCGCTTCTGAAGTCCCTCGAGAAATTCCAGGGCTCTTTTGTATCTATCCTGAATAAATTTTTTAGCCTCGTCAGGAATTTCGGGGTCCTCAAGCATGCGGAGATATTTTGAGTTTAATGTTACCTTTGGAATCCCCGATTCTACAAGTTCAACCACGAGCCTACCTTCGACAATCTTTATAATGACTTCAGGGTAAACATAAGTGGGTCGTGTTCTGTCGTATTTATCAGCTGGATACCTGTAGAGTTGTTTCAGAATTTCACGTGCTCTGACCTTCTCCTCTTCAGGAAGATCGTCTATGAGCTTCTGGACATGCTTGCTTTTGAGGCTGTCCCAGTAATTGTCCACAATTTGATAGAGGATAGAATCACCACAACCGAGTGCATTAAGCTGCGCAAGATAGACCTCCCTTACTTCCCTTGCCCCAATACCGGGGGGATCAAGGTTTAAAATCTCCCGTCTAACCTCTTCCACTTTCTCAACAGACACACCAAGTTCATTAGCAATTAGTTCCACGGGCTCAGACAGCATTCCATTTCCGTCAAGCTTATCAAAAATAGCTCTTGCAATTTTACCCTCCTCCGTCGATTCAGGAAATGAGATGTTGATTTGAGCTTCCACCCTCTGCCAAAAATTTATTCCCTCGGTAATAAATCTTGAATCAATCTCCTGCTCTTCATCCTCATCCGTAGAAATAGGCATCTTTACGTCACCAGATAATTCGTGAAACGATGGTGTGATCTTCTTATCCTCAATTTTATTTCTCATCCTCTCAAGAACATTCACATCTTCCATAAGCAATGGATTCTGCTCGATCTCTTCAATAATCATCTGATTTAATTCCAGTAAAGGGGTCTGAATTAGCTTAACAACCGTTCTCACAACCGGAAACATGACCTGTTTCTGTGCAAGTTTTATTTCACCCTTCTGAGAATACCCCTTCATAGCTTGAACCTCTCACCCAGATAGAACTTTCTAACATTTTGATCCATTACGAGTTCCTCCGAAGAGCCCTGAAACATAATTTTTCCATCATAAATTATATAGGCTCGGTCTGTAATTTCCAGTGTTTCTCTCACATTGTGATCAGTGATCAAAACTCCTATATTCATCCTTTTAAGGTCTTTGACTATCTCCTGAATATCTTGACGAGTTTTGGGGTCAATTCCTGTAAATGGCTCGTCAAGAAGCAGAAATTTTGGATTGAGAGCGAGACTTCGTGCAATTTCTACACGTCTCCTCTCTCCACCTGACAATTGGTATGCTTTACTATCTTTTAAACGCCACACATTCATCTGGTTTAGAACTTCCTCAGTTTTCTTTCGAATCTTCTCCCTGGATTTTTCGTGCATTTCAAGAATAGCGTACACGTTGTCGTAAACCGTGAGTTTTCTAAAAATAGATGCCTCCTGGGGTAAGTAACTGATGCCAAGTCTGGCACGCTTATACATGGGATATTTTGTAATGTTTATATCGTCGAGAAATATTTCACCTTCATCTGGACTGATAGCCCCCATAATCATATAAAAAGTTGTGGTTTTACCCGCCCCATTTGGCCCAAGTAATCCTACTATTTCTCCAGTATTCACCTCAATATCGATTCCCTTCACTACTTCTCTCTTCCCATATCTTTTTCTCAAACCTTTCGCAAGAAGTTTACTCATTTTCCTCAAATCGCCCCCTGACTTTGCCTCGA
>CAYNMM010000045.1:0-2836 GCA_964398355.1 uncultured bacterium | reverse complement strand
ACCTTCATATTTTGGCAGCTACTAGTGAACAAATTTCATCACTTCACTTACTGCACTGTTACAGAAAGCTGTGGAAATGGAAAAGGCAAGTAGAATTCACATAGTTTCGGAAAATACTTTTCACATACCTGGGGAAAACAGTTTTCACATAGCAACGGAAAACAAAATTCACACCCCAATGGAAAATAAAATTCCCATACCTGTTAGACGGTTTTAACCTCCTTTGTATTTAATAATCTATATGATTCACCGGCAAGGGTGAAAATATGTGCATGATGCAGTAATCTGTCCAGCATTGCCGTTGTCATAATTTCATCTCCCATCATCTCTGCCCAAACTGTAAAGGATTTATTGGAGGTGATTATGATTGACTGTTTCTCATACATCTCACTGACAAGATTAAAGAACAGATTAGCTTCCCTTTTTTCAATGGGAGTGTACCCGATTTCATCGATAATAAGCAGATTGCTTTTTAATATTTTGTTAAGACGGAAGGCGGAAGTTCTCTGTAAGTCAGATGTTTTCAGAATCCTCATGAGATTTGAAACTCTCTCAAAGCAAACAGAATAACCTTTCTTGATGGCTTCAAACCCCAGTGCTATTGAAAGATGAGTCTTGCCGAGTCCCGGAGGGCCAAAGAATAATACATTCTCTTTTTTATCAATCCAGCTGAAATCGAGAAGCTGAGATATTCTGCTTTTGGTGATTCCCTTAACTCTTCCAAAGATAAACTCATCCATTGTTTTCCTTACGGGGAAGTGGGCAGCGGAAATACTCCTTTTGTACTTTCTCATTGCCCTGTCGGCAAGCTCTCTGTTTAGAATCTGATGGAGGAAACCAAGATACGATTGTTTTTGTGTCTCAGCTTCGCTGATAAGTTCATCCAGATTGTCTGTGATTCCCAGAAGCCTTAGAGTTTTAAGCTGACCCAAAACATCTGTGTATGCTTTCATAGAGCAGCTCCTTCACTCTCTGAGACTACAAGAGATTCATAGCTTTCCACAGATCTTTTTGCTACCTTCAATTCAGTAGTACGAGTACCACTCAATAAGGCAGGTATTCCACTGAACGCTTTAAAGATAATTTCCTGCTCTTGCTTATGCTCTTTAAGGAGGTAACCATATGTATCATGAAGCTTCTTCATTCCGTACGTTTTATTCTCAAGACAGTATTCAACTGCCATCATAAATATTCCCTCATCTTCCACTATTCTCATATTCTCAAGAGCAAAGGTATATTGATCACGTGGGTATCGAGGATAAGCTTTACGGGTTCTTTTTACAAACTCTTTCCATTGTTCATTATCAAAAAGATCAAGGACATTGTCTTCCAACTCCTTTATTGGAAAAGATTTATTCCTGAAGTGATCCCTGTTAACCACTCTTTTCCCTCCTGCCATGGGAGGAATCGTGTGGCTGGCTATCTCTTTTCCTGTCCGGCTGTCGAATATGAATATCTTTGAGTCCGTTTTGTAAAACTCTATATCTTTTGATCTGTATTTCATCGGAACCGAGTATTCCGTACCTTCAACCATTACGTAACCCTTTTCCGATACAGCCCTCATCTCTCTGCCATGGCAGGCTGTTCTGCGGTAGATTGAGTTTTTAAGCGGTTTTAGACATTTTCTTTCTTCTTCTATCGCTAAAGACGGTACTTTCTTACTCCCCTGTGATATCTTACCGTTTGCTCTCCTTTCCAGCCATCTGCCCAACGATTCATTAGCTTCATCAAGAGTTTTAAAGTCTCTGACTGACAGGAAATTATATTTTACATACTTTATGACGTTCTCTATTTTACCTTTACTCTCGGGATCAGCCTTTCGGCAGACATACATTTTTATTCCCATCTCCTCGATAAATGACGCAAAATGTTTTGTGTAGATTATCTCTCCATGATTTTCATTCACCACCATCAGAGAGTCCTGATCTATTACAAGCTCCTGTGCATACCCCCCGAAGTAATCAAAGGCATCAAGTAGATGCATTATTACATCTTTAGTTCTAAACGGAGAATCCTGAAATATTATGTATTTGTATCTGCTCCCTGAGAGAACAAGCGCAAATATATACAACTTTAATCCGCTCTTTGTTTTATATTCTCCAAAGTCAAGCTGCATCTGCTTACCGTAGGGAAGTTCAGGTACTTTTACATATGCTCTTGTTTTACTCTCATATTCCAGTTCTCCAATCTCTTCCAGATAATGGATGTAGTTCCGTAATGATTTTTCTCCCGCTGGAAGTTCGCCGTATTTTTCTTCAAGAAAATCGTATACACCGCTCATGTTCAGTACTTTATTTCCGTTGGCTTCATAAACAGACAATATTTCTTTCTTGAATTTCTCGAATACCTTTTTTCTCTCCAGGGTAGTTATCTGATATTCGCGATATTCTTCCGCACTCATGGAATAGTATTTCCTGACTGTAGCGGGATCAAGCTTCAGCTCCCTGCCGATTGCCAATTTCCCATATCCTTTTGTTTTTAGCTCCTGAATCTTCTGATACATCTTTCTCTTTACCATCTTCTACTCCCGGTCTTTTCTCGGAAGTATTCTACTGGGAATTCTATTTTCCTTCCCTATGTGATTTCAGTTTACCATTTCCATCATTGTACCAGTTAACAAAATCAGCCATCCATGAACGTGCATGAACAAGATCCGAGAAATACTTTGGAAAACCTGCCGTGTATTTCAGTGTTTTAAAAAGACTTTCAGAAAAGGCATTGTCATCACTTACTCTGGGTCTTGAGAAGGAGGGTATAATCCCCAGCCGGTAGAGCATCATGATCATTGTGGCACCTTTCATGGGGTTCCCATTATCCGAATGTAATCGTACACCAC
>CAYNMM010000044.1:0-34428 GCA_964398355.1 uncultured bacterium | reverse complement strand
CTGGCGGTCTCAGGTATCACGGTATGGCTCCTCTTGTCAGTTTACTTCATAAGGATGGAGTGATAGAGGCTCGAGCTTATCATCAGACAGAGGTTTTTGAGGCTGCAGTAGAATTTGCAAGGGCTGAAGGGATACTCCCAGCTCCGGAGTCCGCACATGCAGTAAAAGCTGCTATTGACATCGCAAAAGAAGTTGATGATGAAATTGTGATTGCCTTCAATCTCTCCGGGCACGGTTACTTCGATCTCTCCGCGTATGATGCTTTCCTAAAGGGCGAATTGAAAGATGTTGAGGGATGATTTTTGGGGTGGGGGCATCCAATGGATGCCCCCACCCCAAAAATCATCCCCGGTGCTTCATAAACTTCTACCAAAAATCATTTGCTCTGGTTTGTAAGATGCATGCTAATACCCTGTAAGAATGAAAAATTTAACGGTATGTTGTAAGTCTGAACAGTAATGAGACAAAAAGATTCCATAAATTTCAGGAAAGACTTACCGGTATATGTTGGAATCTAAAATTTTTTTTAATCTCAAACTAAATCAAAGGAATTCACTACCTTACGTCTCACATTTTTTATGGACATCCTGCTTAAATTGAGGTTACTTCACAAATTCTTTCTCTAAAATTTCTTTAAAGAGTGGAGCCTTTCTATCAAGGTGATCAAGGAATTCCGGGTTTTTCAAAATACCAGAATTGAGGAAATCTCTGGCTATTTCGATGAGTTTGTCGAGATTCTCCTTATGCTCTGAAAATCTTTCTTCTGCGTAGTCCCTTGCTGACCATGTTGTAATCAAAAATTGCCAGTCAGAAGATTGCAAGAGGAGTAGCTGTCTTATCAAAAGTGACCATAGAAGCTTTGAAGTTGCATCTCCTCTCTTTTTTAGTTTTTCGAGTACAGGGTAAATAGCAAATTCTATTTCATAGATGTGACGCCATGTCCATTGGGTATTTTCATTAAACCAGACCCAATGAAATCCTCCTTCACCCCATGAACCTTCCGGAAGTGTAACAACTTCTTCTGGTGGATATTTTTGGTAATATTCACTCAAGGTGCACGTTTGGACATTACCACGTGTGTTTAATTTTTTAATAACTCTGTATAGCCATTCGGGGCCTTCAAACCACCAGTGGCCAAAGAGTTCGGAATCGTATGGTGAAACAATGATTGGTGGTCTGGATGATCCGGCATTCTCAAGTGCAATTCCTTCAACTATTCCAACAAAGTGATCTGATTGCTCTTCAAGAGGTCCAAGAGTTGATTCGGGCTCATATTCAGCCTTATCTGCCAGATCAGCCTTTGAATTTGTCACTCTCCAATACTTGTGACCGCCTGGAAAGTGCCTTTTATGAAATTCAAGATAGTGGGGATTTCCAGGGTACCCCCAGTCACGAGACCAGACCTGAAGAGCTGATTCTGGATCGCGTGTAAAAAAACCGACGAGTATATCTTTGCCCGGTGAAACTGCAAGATAAGGTTTATAAGGCTTTCTTTCGCTCTCGGCGATCACACTGATTTCACTCTGGAATTTTTCCCAGAGAGCCTTCAACCCTTCAAAAATACTCAGGTATGTTCCTATGGCCTTGCCTCCCTTCAGGAGATGCTGATCAACGAGAAAATAGCTGATACCGTATTTGTTGTAAAATTCTTCCACACCTGCACGATCATACTCCGGGTAATCGCCGATCGGTGGTTTCCACCGATATGCGGGGCGATATGCAAGTTCCGGTGGCCAAATTCCTGATGGCTGGACACCCAGATTCGCAAAATACGCCTCCTTTCCAATCCTTATCTGGAGGTCAACAGATTCGTCTCTTGATAATAGGGGCAGGTAACCGTGAGTGGCGGCGGAAGTGATAATCTCAATATAACCTCCGTCCTGAAGTTTTTTGAATTCCCCGAGAATGTCCTCATTTACGGATTCAAAAAATTCCCATGTTCCACGGTAGAATCTTTCCCACATTTTAGCGACTTTTTCACGATTTTGGAATCCGAGACGGGAGAATTCCTTCTGGTCGTCAATTGCCGACTGGATTTTATTCTGGACATATTCTTTAAAACCACTTTTGAATCGAGGATCTTTGAGCTGTTCCTGGAGGACAGGGGTTATTCCAATAGTAACTCCCGGCCGGATTCCTTCAGATACAAGGCGATGGAAAACTTTGAGTAGAGGGATATATGTTTCGGCGGTGGCCTCATGGAGCCATTCGGCTCCATGAGGCCACCGCCCGTGCCCCACCACGTAGGGCAAATGAGAGTGTAATACAAATGCAAAATACCCCTTCATTGGAAATTAATTATAAACCAGGTTGTACCGAATGTCCCAAGTTGTAATCTGGGACTTACAAGAGACTTAAGAAAGCCGCATTTTCTGATAAATCCTCATTCTTTAGGAGAGGCTTTCCTCTACCCATAAACTTCTCATTTAGAAGTGATTACAAAAATGGGAAAAGAGAGAAAACCTCTGCCTGAACTCTCCCCCGCACCTACGGTGCAGGGGAGGACAAAGGTGGGGGAACTCATTTAAAAAATTTGCGGAAAATATTTTTTGCAAAAAATCTTAGAAAAGAAGGATGACGAGATATGTCATAGGCTATTCAATCTGGTCTCAGAGTTCTTTTAGAGAGTGAATTTCGTGGTCTATTTTGATGGAGGGTGTAAGCCCTTCTCTATTTAGCCAGAGTGCGCTAAGTCCGGCATTTTTAGCTCCCAGGTAATCTTCTTCAATCGAATCCCCCACGTGGAGAATTTTTGATGTGCCGGCAAGCTCAATAGCCCTTTTAAACACACGTGGGTCGGGCTTGGAAATTCCCAGCTCAGAAGCCTGGATTGCAAAGTCGAAATATCTTGAGATTGGATGATTCTCAAATCTGGTATTGCCATTTGTTATCAGGCCAATTTTGTATTGATTTTTCAGTTGCTCTAACATCGGGATAACATCATCATAGAGCTCGATCTTCTCATGTCTGTATTCGAGATATAAAGTGAATAATTCTTCGGCCAACCGAGGATCATAAGATTTGTAAAGTTTTAGAGTTTCATGCATGGAGATTCTTCTAATTTCGTACAAAGAAAGGTCTGGACTTTGCTCTGCAACTGTATCTCTGACTTTAATGAAATCTTCAATTTTTGCGTTGATGCCCCATTGGTTTAATCTCTCGACTAATTTTTTGAGGGCGTACCTCATGACCTTTTTAAAATCCCAGAGCGTCCCATCACCATCAAATGTTATCACTTCAATTCCGGTAAAGGATTTCATTGTAGATAATTATAAGACATGAGCTATTGAAATATTGTCCTGGTACTGGTATAATATCACCAAATAAGTGATATTAAAGGAGGATAATATGTCGGAACTTTTGATAAACAAAGAATTAAAGAAAGAAAAGTTGAAGGAAATTTTGAAGGCCATTCACAGGGGTGAGTCGCCAGAGGAACTTGTCAGGAAGTTTAAAGATGTGCTTTCGAGCGTTTCTCCCCTGGAGATTCCACTTGTGGAGCAGGAACTTGTGAAGGAAGGTATTAAGCCAACGGAGATTGCGCGACTGTGCGATATTCATGTGCAGATTTTCCGCGAATCAGTTGCTGGGGCCGGGAAGTTCGACAGTTTACCTGAAGGGCATCCAGTTAAAACACTGTTTGAGGAAAATAGCAAGATTTTGAGGGATGCTGAGGTGTTAAATCTGTACGTTAATTCCCTCAGAAATGCGAAAAATGAAAAGATGAAGGAGGATATTTTAAAAAATATCCGCTTTGTGATGCGCTCCCTTGTTAATGTTGGCAGGACTCATTACAACCGTGAGGAGTTGATACTTTTCCCCTATCTTGAGAGGAGAGGATTGAATGCGGTCCCCACGGTATTATGGAAAAAGCATGACGAGATACGGGGTAAGATTAAGAAGTTTATGAAGGTGCTCGAAAGAGGTAATACGCAGGAAATCTTTGAAGTTGGCTATGATCTTGCTGAGAGTCTCGTTGATATGACTTTCCGAGAGAACAACATACTTTATCCCACAGTGCTTGGTGTCTTTAAAGAGGGCGAATGGGTGGCAATCAGACAGCAGGAGGATAAGATCGGGTATTACAAGGTGGAGCCACCAAGATTTAATTCAGATGAGGAACCAATCTATCCTTATCAGATTAGTGAGGGAATTGATTTTGATAAACTACCTGAACACATGCAACAGGAGCTCGCAGACAAGGGTGTTACACTTGTACCAGATGGATACAGGATTCCATCAGATAATGATATCAGGCTTGATATAGGATTTTTAACATCGGAGCAGATCAGTCTTTTGCTAAATTATCTACCTCTTGATGTGACTTTTATAGATGAGCATGATAGAGTGAAATTTTTCTCCGGAAAAGACAGGGTATTTGACAGAACAGAATCAATTATCGGGAGACCCGTGCAACTCTGTCATCCTCCCAGTAGTGTTCACATCGTCAATAAAATCCTTAATGCTTTTAAATCTGGTCAGAGAGATAAAGCAGAATTCTGGCTGAATTTCAGAGGGAAATTTATTTATATCCAGTATTTTGCTGTTAGAGACAGAGATGGGAAGTATCGAGGAACCCTCGAGGTTACGCAGGATGTCACAAGAATCAGAGAATTGGAAGGTGAGAAGAGATTGGTAGACTGGTAGGATTTTTAATATATTTCTCCTCCTTGATCCTCTCAGCAGAGCTGGAGGGAAATTTTCTTTCTCCCCCACAATTCGACTTGTGGAGAGAACATCAGAATTGAAAAAGCTGTTGCTTTTCACTTTTCCTAAGTTGGAATGGAGATATGGAAGTTCATTTTTTAAACATTTATACTTGAAAAGGAGATTATTCAGACAGGATAATATTCAAAATTTTATGAGGATGGTGATGGTATGCTTAAAGGTATAGTTGCATCTATATCTCTCCTGTTTTCAGTAATTGCTCTGATTTTCTCATTAACCCTGTACATAAATTTTAAAAAGTTCAAAAAGCAGGCCGACTTCGAGACTATCAATGCTCAGAGAATAAATATTGTTGAACCGGATGGACGAAAGAGGCTTCTGATTTTCAACAGTGCACACATGCCAGGACCAGTAATTGAAGGCCATGAATATTCGCCTATCTTGAGGGCTGGAGGCGGTGGGAAGGCCGCAGGTGTGCTATTCCTGAATGATGATGAGAATGAAATGGGAGGTGTTTTATGGACGGGGAAGAAAATAGGTGATAAATACTTTCAGGAATTTTATTTCTCGATCGATCCATATTTGCAAAATGAACTTGTAAGTTTCGCTGTAAGTGACCAGAATGGTGAGAGGGAGGTTAGATTTACGTTGTTTGATAGGCCATTTGATCCGGAAGGATTTAAGAATTTAATCGCCATGTATGATCAATATATCAAGTTAAAGGATGAGAATCCGGAGAAGGCTAAGGAGATAGAGCGACAGGTCAACAATTATATAAAGAAATTTTTGGCCAACCACACATGGGAACCTCAGAGATTTGTCATGGTTAAACGGCAGGATGGGTATGCAGGGATAAAATTGTACGATAAAGTGGGGAGACTGAAAGTTGAGGTGGGCGTGGACTCAGCAGGCGCACCAGCGGTGAAGTTTTACAACGAGAAAGGTAAGGTTGTAAAAGAAATTCGAGAGTGAATTTAGGATAAATTTTAATTTTTAGTTTTTAGCGGCATCCATCCCACTTGTCCTCTTCTGAAAAAAGGGGGATTTTAGTTTTTCAGGTAGTTACCCTCCCCTCAATCCCCTCCCGACAAGCGGGAGGGGAAGTCATAGATTGTGACCTCCCCTCTCGTTTAGTTTCATTGAATAATTTTACACATTTCCCCCCTTTATTCCGCTCAGTTTCAGCAGGGATTCTGGATCAGGATCACGGCCAAAGAAATCTTTGAACAATTTTCGTGCTGGAACGCTTCCGCCCTTTGTGAACACCTGCTCATAGAAACGATCTGCAATTTCCCTGTTGAAAATACCATTTTTGACAAAATACAGGAATGCATCAGCAGAGAGGACTTCAGCCCATTTGTAGCTATAATATCCTGCGGCATATCCACCGGCAAAGATATGATTAAAGCTCCAGTAAAATCTGTCGTATTCAGGAGGTTTAATTACAGCTATTTCATCTCTCACTTCCCAGAGGATTCTATGGACATCCTTTGAAGTGTATTTATCAAGGTGAATCCTCATATCAAACAGTCCAAATTCAAGTTGTCTCAGCATCATGAGTCCAGCAAGGAAGTTTTTAACAGCTTTCAGCTTTTTTATTAGTTCATCTGGTATTGTTTCGCCAGTTTTGTAATGTTTTGCAAAGAGTTTCAAAACTTCCTTTTCATAAGCGAAATTTTCGAGAAACTGAGAAGGGAACTCCACAGCGTCCCATTCCACACCAGAATTTCCACTAACAAAAGGTTCCTTTACCCTACTTAACAGATGGTATAATGCGTGGCCCATTTCGTGAAACAGGGTTCTCACATCCATTGGTCTGAGCAGAGATGGTGTCTCATCGGATGATGGGGGGAAGTTGGCGACTACGAAAGCTACTGGTGGGACAATCTCTCCCTTTTCATTCTCATGATGAGTAACCCACTCATTCATCCATGCGCCACTTCTTTTACCCTCTCTCGCCTCCAGATCATAGTAAATCCGGCCGATGAATTCTCCCCTTCTGAAAATATGATAAACTTTAACCGCAGGGTGCCACACTTTAGCTTCGATTTTTTCAAATTCCAGTCCAAAAAGTTTGTTCAAAAAAGTAAAGAGTCCTGTTAGAACGTTGTTCTGTTCAAAATATGGCTTGTAAGATTCGTCATCGACATTAAATTTCTCCTTCTTCAATTTTTCAGAATAGTAGTAAAAGTCAAAGGATTGTACGTTGTCATTCAGTCCTTGTTTATGTGCAAGTTCGTTTAATTCCTCATATTCTTTCAGGGCCTGTGGCTTACTTTCTCTGGCGAGTTTATAAAGAAAGTCCAGAACCTCGTCCGGTGTATCCGCCATTTTCGGTTGAAGTGATAGCTCGGCAAAGTTTTTGAATCCGAGGAGATTGGCTTTTTCGTATCTAAGGGCGAGTATTTCTGTGATTAATTCATCATTCTCCGGTGCCTTTGTCACATAAGCTTTGAAGAGTTCTTCTCTCTTCTCACGATTTGATCCATAAGTCATGTACGCAAGATAACTTGGTTGGTGGAGTGTGAATCTATAAACTTTTTTGCCTCCTTTCTCAATTTCTGCATTTTTCCTTTCAACGTCAGGAAGTTCTCGCACATCTTCCGGGTTGTCGATAATGAGTTCGTAGTTATCAATTGCATTAAGCACATTCTGGGCATAATTATTGGATAGTGAAGATAGTTTAATTGAAATTTCTTTTACACGTTCCCTTCTATCGGCTGGCAGGTGTACGCCATTCAGTTTAAAATCTCTGAGTAGATTCTCAAGTACCCTTCTTTTTTCCTGATCCAGATGGACCTTCTCTTTTTCGTATATTTCTTTGAATGCCCTGTAAATTCTTTCGTCCTGAAGCATGGTGGTGGAGTATTCAGTTATTAAAGGGAGCAGGGAGGAAAAAACCTGTTGTGTTTCAGGAGAGTTTTTCACAGAGTTCAGGTGAGCCACAGGGGTAAATAGTTCTTCCAATTTTTCATTCATCAATTCAAATGGTTTAACGAAATTTTCATAAGTCTTTTCAGGTATTTTGAGGAGTTTTTCGATAGATTTTTTATTCTCCTCAATTTGCTTGACAATTTTTTCTTTCTGTTCCTCAAGGTTCTCATTTTTTAATGTAAATTCAGGCAACATTTTTTATCCTCCTTTCAGGGAATCCCTCCTGACAAATTAAAGAATCTAATTAAAGCTAACGTTTCTCATATTTTAGTGCACGTTGAATCTCCTTCTCAATAATTCTTCTTTTGATTGCTTCACGTTTCTCATATAATTTTTTACCTTTTGCGAGTGCAAGTTCAACTTTAATAAGGTGCCCTTTCAGATAAACCCGGAGAGGTATCAGGGTTAGTCCTTTTTCTTTGATTTTTCCGATCAATCTTTTAATTTCGTATTTGTGAAGGAGTAGTTTACGAGGTCTCTCAGGGTCGTGTCCGAATCTACCAGCCTGTTTGTAAGGTGCTATATGCATATCTACGATATAGAGCTCGCCATTTTTTACATCAGCGTAGGCATCTTTTATGGAAATACGTCCCTGCCGGGCGGATTTTACTTCGCTCCCTTTCAGAACAATTCCTGCCTCAAAAGTTTCCAGAATCTCATAATCTCTTTTTGCTTTTCTATTTTCGACAAGTGTTTTTGTGGTTACCATAAGTTAGAAACTCACTCCTACAAAATGAGTTAATCCGAGCTCCCCCATTGGTACAATAGAATACCCAAATTTGATCTTTCTTACTTTAAATTTCACGCCGAAGGAAAATCCGTTGATTATATCCCAGGTTCCACCTGTATTCAGATCTTTACCTTTAAGAGAGTACCCTGCCCTGACAGAAAGAATATCAATTGGTGAGAAGTCAACACCGAAGTCAGAGATTAATCCATAGTCAATCTCATAGCCGCCTGAAAAGAGTAGGTGTAACTTCTGGGTTGCCTCGTATGATGCTCCAACCACAATCGTAGCAGGAGGTAGATATCTTTTCTCCTCAAAAGGCTTGATTTCATACCCTACATTTGTCAGAGCAAAAGCGACGGTTAATCTCTTTATGGGTAGGATGTGGCCTCCGATATCTACTGCTAATGCAAGTGAATTCCGGTCATCTATATTCTGGTAGAGTAGTTTACCACCTATGCCTGCATAAATAGTGTTTCCCATGAAATTGAAGGTTTTCCCGGGTATATACCGTGCGAAAAAGGTTATATAATTTGAAGAATATGTGCCAGTTATCACACCTTCCTCGTCGATTCTATCCATTGAGCCGGTTGTGAAAAATAGTGATCCAATTTGTAGATTCTTTGCCAATCTGTAAGTGATCCCACCATAACCCGTGTTTACAAGGTAGGATGAAACGAACGAGGTGAATGTTGAATTTGAAATGAAAGATGGGTTGTAAAAACTCACAGAAGGGGAATTTGAGTTAGAGATTACGGATGTTTTGAAAACTGCACCGTCAACTCCGAATGGTAGTAGTAAAAAGTTATATCCAAAATCGTTTTTTGATAATCCTATTGACATAAGAAGGAGCAGGAGTTTCATTTTGAGTATTCCAGTTTTAGATTTAAAAGAGTTTCAGTGTAGTAATTCCTCTGAATCCTACCCGTTGTCTCAATGTAGGAGTAGACGATATTTGCCGACATCCTGAAATTATTTTTAACCACACCTGTTCCAAGGCTGAAGTCAGTATTCCAAACTCCATTGTCAATTTTAGTAAGGCTTCCACCAATTTCGAATGGGTAGATTCCGAGAAAGTTATGTCTGAAATTTATTTTGTAAAACGGAAAGTCTCCCCTGAGGCCGCCAATAAATTGTATTTCTGAAACTAAATCACCCGGTGGTGTATAGCTCACGCCGAGTTCCTTACTCTCAGGAAGGTTTATTCCCACTCTTGGAAGATCGCTTGTATCGTTTGGATAACTTCTGAAAGTTATACCGGGAAAGTAGCTAAAAGAGAGGTGAATTCGGGGGACAAGGTTGACATTTGCGAAAAAGGTGTATGTATGTTTTTTGATATCATTTTCCTGAGGTTGAAGAGAGTCCAGATTTGTAGTCACGCTAACCGATGATGAAAGAGTTTGAAACTTTAACCCGAGAGCAAGACGTTTTCCTCTAACTCCAAGACCAGCAAAATAGCTGTGCACTCCACCCTGCGATTTTAAGTATTCGTGACTAATCCTTGAGTAATCGTTTGATCTCAGATACTGGTCGTAGTCGTATTCATAAGATGCCAGAAGTTCATATCCTACGACAATGTTAATTCTTCTCCTCGAAAGAGAAGCGGTAAGATTTGTAGGTTTCATGTAGCCATGTGAATTTGAGTAAATTGTGAATTCACCTACAGAATTATTAAATTGGTCATATACAAATTTAGTCTGTCTCTCATAGTCGTTAGCATAGGAGAATTCAGTAAGTACGTGGATTTTCCACTTTGATGAGGATGAGAACAGTGCCGGATTATAAATAGTATCGAGAACGTTGAGATTGCTGATTACACTGCCAGTTTTTAAACCATTAACTCCATAGAACTGCATGATTAAACTAATCAGTAGTAATTTCATCATGTTTCACCTTTGAAGATTTTAAACTAAAGTATAATAGTAACACAACAGAGATTGATATTGAAGCGTCTGCGATATTGAACACTGGCCATCTGAGGTTTTTACCGAGGCCGATGTCGATAAAGTCGATTACTTCACCAAAACGCAGTCTATCTATCAGGTTTCCAAGTGCACCGCCAATGATTGCACTATAAAGCAGGTAAAAGTTTGGTTTATTTTCTACTATCCAGAGAGCCAAAACAGCAACTATGAGGAGCAGTATCATAACCGGATAGGGAAATTTTCCACCAAAGCTGATTCCAAAGACAGAATTTGGATTTCGAATGTAGGTGATGGAGAGAATGTGGTCGAGAATGTGAATGGATTGGTACAACTTCATGCTTCTCAGAACCAGGAGCTTTGTGAGCTGGTCGAGGACCAGAACTCCCAGGAGCAGATAAATGCTTGAATAGAGCTTTTTTTTAAACAATGTGCAGCCAGTTGTGGATCAAGAAGTAGACTCTTCCAATCAGGAGTGAAATACGTGCCATTACTGTGTATCCGAAGGAGGCACCGAATGCGATCATAATGAAGACGATACCAGCACGTGACAGACCACCGAGTGCACCTTTATGTTCCTTGGAAAAATAGAAGTAGAATATTGTAACAATGGTTCCTACGACGAGGATAATGTTATTTATAGAGACGCCAAGTGAGTGCCAGAAGTTCCCGGTTGAAACCCATAGCGGCAGGAATGTTGCCTGAATCTGTGGGACAAGGAAGCCCTGAAGAGCTGCAGTTATTCCGAGGCCAGCTGCCATTCCAACGGTAAATGCGATTGCCCATCTTGAGAGCCATGCGAGTGGTCTTATAAATCTCATGAGCATGAAAACTGAGAGAATTGCAGGAATTATCAGGATATATTTTTCGAATCCAGTATTGAATCTCCATCCATCAATGAGTTTGGGCTTAATGTCAAAATACCAGAGATATACAAACCAGAATGCGGCTGAGCTTCCCACGTAGATGTGCTCGGCAAATTTATAGAATGGATTGTCCTTGTAAAGGAAACTAAAGATAGCCAGTGTTAGAAATGCAGCAACCCATGTCCAGAATACCTGTGCCATATTACTTCCTCCTCCTTAATGCAATGTATCCAAGATTACCAAGGATTATGAAAATCACGATCAATATGTGTACTGTGGCCTGTGGAGTCATTCCGTAATAGGCGAGTGCCTTGTGATGTACAAGGTTTTCATAGTCAGCTGCTCCACGCAAACCTCCTATTAAACCTACGATCTGATGTGACTGAAGATACGGGTACCAGTCAGGTGCGACAACTGCTGTTCCACCAAGAATGATTTTCTGATTGTATCGTGCCTGCGCATACTGGACCCAGTAATCACCCACAGAGCCTGCTTCAAGTCCAACGAGGATGGCAATGTCATCATAAGTATGGATATTTTTCATCATGGGCAATGAATCAAGAGGGGTTCCCCAGTAATCTTCACGGAAAACTGAGCGTATTTCCTTCCCCATGTTGATCATAACTGCAGCAAGTCCTGGTCTATATCCGAGGAACACATAGTCGACTCCATATTTTTTATGGTACTCCTTCGCGACATCTTCGAGTGCTGCGATACCGAGGGGGATTCCGAGAGGCCAGTGTCCCAGCATTACAACCTTCAGATTTTTGCTAAAACAGTGCCTCAAAATAGCATACAACATTGGCTGTACCTCAGGCATTGAAGCAGCATCGTAATCAATGGATATCATGACTACTGAACCTGGTGGTAAGCTATCGATTTCTTTATAAGCCTGAACGACCTCCGGTAAAGGTTTCATTGGAAGACTTATTTTAAAAAGATAGGGCAATAATACAGTTAAAAAGAGGATCAAATAAATTATTCTTCTATCAATCTGTGCAAGTTTCTCAATGTATTTCATTTCATCACCTCAGATAGGTTTTTTCAATACCAAGTATGATTCTCAACGACATTGCAATACCACCGAGAGCGATTCCAATGAAAATACCCCTTTTCGCTGCAAGCTGTGGGATGTTCATGATCCAACCAGCGGTTGCTGATGTGTAATGCAGGAAAAACCAGCCGACAGGATAGATTAGTATAAGGCTCAAAATAGCCCCGCCTAATTTGAGATATTTTCGTAATGGATCAACTTCCTTCCTACCATCAGAGAAGAGTAGAATCGCAAATATTATAAGGACAAATCCGATTAGATAAGGTGCCACAACATTTCCGAGAGGAACACGACCAAGCATTACAATACCGGCCGAAAATAGGAGCAAAGTGGCCTCAAATCTATCAGCTCTAAAGGCTCTGTATGCAGCAGAGGCAATAAAAAATGCGAGCAGGGAGAACATTGTTGCCTGGAGTGGTACAAAGATGTACATATAAAAGTACTGCCTGAAGGTCGATTTTGCCGATAGAAAGTGACCGGTTCTTATTCCCGAGTAGAATCCCCAGAATAGTGTGATAAAGAATGCCAGTATCAAGCTTAAAGAATGGAACCAGTCTTCTGAACGCCTCGACACCTTATTCCAGTGATGTAGGAGCAGGGAGTCGATTCCCAGGATCATGGCGAATCCGGAGACGATGATGTACCAGTCGTTGAATCTTTGCTCCAGACTCCCAAATGGCTCGTGAGGAATGAAAAAAGCTATGACGAGCAGGACGCCCGAAATAAACGTAATTGCAATTGGAACTTCTCGTCTCATACTCTTCCTCCGTTAAAACATGTTGAAAAAGTTTTTAAGAAAATGTAAACCAGAGTTTCCAGTCCATAGGGCAAGTGATTCGAGGATTGTGCCAAGGGTCATCAAAGCGATAAATAGAGCTTTCATAATGTCTTCTGCTTTCAATGTTGATAATGCCAGTGGATCACGAGTGAGATATGCACTTGCAGCGTACATTTCCTCTCCGATCAAGGTGTAATCAGTCGCAGCGATGAAGAAAGGAAGCTGTGTAACTGAGGTTGTACCTGATATCTGGATAGCACCGATAGAGTGGCCTGTTTCTGCAAGTATCAAGGATTCAGCATAGAAGACACCTTGCAGAAAGATTGCACCTGGCTTTTCTCTGACCATGATTCCATCTACGCCTGCCGCATACCCAAACTGATCCTGTGTCAGGAAAATAATGTTCTTCTCCCTGAAGAGATCCGGTCTCCCGGCTTCCATATAACCTTCTTTCACTGTTTCCTGCGCGGCTACCATAACTATCGGGTCATAATTCGGGACAAGAATTTCAGCTTCATACTCTGCAGCTTTTCTCGCAACTCTTTTCAGTATAGCAAGTCCCGCAATTGTTGGAATGTCTGAAATTGCTCCAAGTCCAAGGATATACAGGATTGGACGTCCCATTTCAACCGATCTTCCAACCGCTTCGTCGATCGCCTCAAGTCCTGCAATCTTCCTGATCCACAAAGGAGCTCCTTTTTTGGCCAGCTGAAGATAATAGAATAATAGCAACGTAAATATCACGAGAATTGTGAGTGCCACGACTCTCTTCGTATGGAACCATTGAGCCTTAGGAATTGCCGGTGTAGAAGTGATTTTCGAGTCTGAATACTCACCGTCTGCCCAGGTCCTTACCATGTAATAGTATTTTTGGCCATTTTTCAGATCCACATCGCGGAAACTGTTGTTACCACGCAGGACAAATCCAGCAGAAACACGCTTCCCATCTGGACTCCCAACGATCCTTATAATCTCATATTTGGTTACAATGGAATCGTCCTTGGATAAATCCCATTTGACAATTACACTTCCTCCAGCATCGTTGGGAGTATCAAAGGCCCGAACATTAGTGGCAGGAGCTGGTTTAAACGATACCAGCACTAAAAAGACGAGACTATGAAAAAATTCGATCATGAACGAGACCTCCGTTTGAAATGAGCATTCACAAATTTTATACCATTAAACCAATATCTTCCAGCGCCCATCACAAAATATACAGTCGAAATATTCACTAACGGAAGATTTCAAAGAGGTAAATACTCACAACAATGTTTAAAATTGTACTGTCTAAAACCCCGTTTGCGTGTGATTAAAATGAATTTATAAAAAAGAGTCATCGATAACCATATATTTGAGTCAGCTGTGTTTTTAATTAGATGCTCATCTGTGAAAGCATCTGCAAAAGGATGGTACCATTGAAAATCCAGACAAAATCAAGATATCGAGGAATCTATCTTTCCTATCTCGCAGCGGGTACAAATTCTTAATATTTTCAGAATGCCTCGATGATTCGTAAAACAGAGATTCTCACTCAATTTCATGGATAAAATTCAACCATCTATTGGTAAAAAATTTTTATTCGACGTGTAAATAATGCTCACGGTCTAAAGTCTGTTTTAGTTTGTAACTTACATAGAACTGGAGGCGGGATTTACTGAGAAAGAAGCAATTTACCGTACAACTATGAATTTATAAATTTTTGAGATGTGCTTATTATTAACAATGGTAAAATATACGCCTGTTTTTAGTTTCAGTTTTATTCTCCTCTTGCCTATTCCGTCAAGTCTTTTTAATATTCGTCCATCGGAGGATACGATACTCAAGTTCCAATGCGTATCTGTCATGATATCGAGATTTGCACCGTATCGTGTGGAGCTTATTTTTATTGAATATGGGTGTGTGTAATTTTCATGCACGGCTGTAAATATAAAAGGACCAGCAAGATCACTCCCATTTACGGCAGATGCAGAATCAAAAGCTGAAATCATAAGGACTATCTGACTATCGGGTGGCGATGGAATATCGATAAAAGTGTCCCGTGTCACCTGAAAATACCTGATGTGGTCAGGATTTTGAGGATCAAGGAAATAAACCCTGTAACCTGCAATGGGATAGGACCCTGCCAGAGATGGATGCCAGCAGGCTCTAACGGTGCAGGATGTAGGATTATAGCTGAAACCTGCGAATTCTGGCGTGGATGGAGTAATGATGTCTGTATCGTATTTCTGAACAAGCTCTGCAAATCCATATCCTTTGTCAGCGTGATTCATGAAGTTTATCTGATTAAAAGTCGCAGATATCCTTGAAATATAGGTAATACCTTCGTAAAATCTGCTTGTTACAAATGTTACGATCTGATTGTCTACTTCGGGATGTATTTCAAGAAGTATAACTCCACTATCCGATTGCCACACTACCCTCCAACCCCTCGAAAAATACTTCTGGCTCACAGGGTCAAAAATGTAACCAAGCCTCTCCAAGATGAATTGAGACGTGAATATGTGAAAACTGGTGTCTGGTGTATGCGCAAAAATATTGAGGTGTCTGAAATTACTGGAGTGAGGAACCGAATCGTTCTCAAACAAATTCCAAACCTGGATACCAAGCCATCTGTTGTCCTGAGAGGAAATGGCCGAAAACCATTCATAACCACCTTCAGGGCTTACGCCAAAAGGTCCCCACTGACGGTCAATCCAGGCAATACCTTCCACCCTATGATACTCATTACCAATATCAAGTTTGCCCTGTACATTTATGAAAGGTATTGCGTAATAGTAACTGACATTCCCGCTGTCTCCGAGTGTGACGATTCCAAGACTGTCTATGGCAAAGGGATATTCGAATGCGCTAAGATGGAGTGAACACGCTACATTAATGTTCCTGTCATCTATTTTTACCAGGTATGAGAAAGGCTCTCCATCCTGTGGATAAGTCCACTTGTCTGTATCGTTCACTGTCCCATAAAGGTTCCTGTATGTAATAAAGACGTGTCCGGTATCACAAAAAAGGGAACCGAGAATACCTACACTGGAGTGAAAAACGTTATTTGCTACATCTGTAAGATTGAATATCCTTGCAACTGCCGGCTTCCTGAAATGTGTGAGCATGATTCCAAAGCTGTCACCGGTTTCATCCACAAGGTCCATATTCATGTACCACCATTCTGACGTTACTGTGTCAGCGAAATGTGCACCTTCGTCATGAGGAAATTCAAGTGCCCCTGCATAGAATGGATAATGCAGATTATTAGCAAAAAGAATGAGTATGAATAGAAAATAATCCATGGTTATTGTTAAATTATAACAAGATTCCGCAAATAGAGGCAATAAGATACGCTAAGGGTGTCCGAAAAATGTTTCACCAGTAATTACTTCTCCTTTCACTTTGCGGAAAAACTTTCTTTAATCCCCCCTTCTGATTGCCAGAAGATCCGCCTAAGGTTTTCTCCAGCGATGTGGGAAGGGATTTACATCCAGCCTTTGCTCGCGCTTGCAGGAAGGGAGTGAAGGAGGGGTAAAAAGAGAACTCATTGCTTCCCCTGTCAAATCTGCTTTTTCTGCTCCCTCCTTGGTCCTCCCACAGAGCAGAGCTTTGTGTGGGAGGAGGTTAAAAAATACAATCCTCTTTTCATTAAAGCATATTTTTCGAGCGAACTCATAAGAACTTGTAGTTATTTAGTAAAGGTATCGGCCTCGTAATTGAGGATTCTATTTCAATACCTTAAGCTCATACCATAATTTCCCCTCCCCAAAAATCATCAATTTTTCGACTTCCCCGAATTTTAAGAGAGGTTATTAAATCTACAGGGACATTTCTATGATTCAGTGGAAAATTTTCAAATGCCCGGTGTTAAGGGAATCAATTTATTACAGGTTCATTTCAGCATAGCTGTAGGAAGCTCCAAAAAGTTGGTGTATTATCGTAGTAAACAATAAAAGGGGAAAATTTGCAATAACCGTGATTAATAATTAAAATTACCAGCATGAAAGTGGTATATATCTCGGATTTAAAAAAATATATTGGAGAAGAAGTTGAGATCAGGGGATGGCTTTACAACAAAAGGTCATCTGGGAAGATCAGATTTTTGATTATTCGTGACGGTAGCGGTTATTTGCAGGCTGTGATGATCAAAAGCGAATTACCAGAAGATGTTTTTAACCTGTACGACGACCTTTACTACGAATCCTCACTTGCCGTTATTGGAACAGTTAGAGAAGAAAAACGTGCGCCTGGTGGTGTAGAGCTAACCGTAAAAGACATTAAGGTTTACCAGATAACGGATGATTACCCGATTCCGAAAGTTAGAGAGGATAACATACCGGATGTGGGGGTGCTTTTACCCAGGCGACATCTCTGGCTACGCTCACGCAAGCAATGGGCACTGATGCGCATCAGACATTCGGTTGAAAAGGCTATTCACGATTTTTATGATCAGAATGGATTTATTCGTATTGATGCGCCGATTCTTACACCTGCGGCAGTTGAAGGCACAACAACTTTGTTTGAAACAAACTATTTCGGAGAAAAAGCTTATCTTACACAGTCAGGACAGCTCTACATGGAGGCAGCCTGCATGGCCCACGGAAAAGTTTATTGCTTTGGTCCTACTTTCAGGGCCGAGAAGTCCAAGACGAGAAGACACCTGATGGAATTCTGGATGGTGGAGCCTGAAGTTGCCTATTTTGATCTCAATGATATAATGGATCTGGCAGAAAGTTTTGTATCCTTTATTGTCCAGCGTGTACTTGAGGAGAGAAAAGAGGAGCTCAAGATTCTCGAACGAGATATTTCGAAATTAGAAAAGATTGTACCTCCATTTCCAAGAATCACCTACAATGAGGCAGTTGAAATTCTTCACAAGAATGGTATGGAATTCGAGTGGGGAGACGATTTTGGAGGTGATGAGGAAACGGTAATTTCAGAGTCTTTTGAGAAGCCGGTTATGGTTCATCGGTATCCTGCTAAAATCAAGGCATTCTATATGAAAAGAGACCCTGAAAATCCTGAGCTTGCGCTCTGTGTTGATATGCTTGCGCCTGAAGGATATGGTGAGATAATTGGTGGAGGCCAGCGTGAGGATGATTACGAGACACTTCTCAGGAGACTTGAAGAGCACAATCTACCGCGTGAGCCTTACGAGTGGTATCTCGATCTAAGAAGGTATGGAAGCGTTCCCCATGCTGGTTTCGGCCTTGGTATTGAAAGAACAATTGCCTGGATCAGTGGTGTAAGACATGTAAGGGAGACGATCCCATTCCCGAGGTTACTTGAAAAGATTTATCCATAGGGAGGTTTTACCTACCCGGAGGAGGTTAGTATGGATTATTTTTTGACAGAGGAGCAAATAAGGTTGAAGGAAACGATTAGAAAGTTTGCGGAAGATAAAATAAAGCCTGTTCGCCGTGAGCTTGACGAGAAGAGTTTATTCCCACGGGAGATATTGAAGGAAATGGCGAAGCTTGATTTATTCCGGCTGTTTGTTCCTGAAGAATATGGCGGGATTGGTCTTTCGATACTAAACATGTGTCTGGCCGTGGAAGAGGTGGCTCGCATTGATGCAGGGGTGGCTGTTTCGTATGCAGTGGTGGGACTTGGTGCTATTCCTATAATTCTCAAGGGAAACGAAGAGCAGAAGAAAAAATATTTGCCACTAATGGCAGAGGGGAAGCTTTACGGCGCATTTGCCTTAACAGAGCCCGAGGCCGGCTCAGATGCCGGGAACGTCAAAACAACTGCAAAGTTAGAAGGAGACCATTACATAATAAACGGCTCAAAGAAGTTCATTACAAACGGTGGTGAGGCGGACGTGTATATTGTTATTGCATCGACAAATCCGACCAAAGGTGTCCGTGGTTTATCGGCCTTTATAGTTGAGAAGGGTACTCCAGGGCTGATATTCGGAAAGGCAGAGGATAAGATGGGGATTCGGGCATCCGTGCAGAGGGAACTTTATTTCGATGACATGAAGGTACCCAGGGAGAACCTGCTTGGACGAGAGGGTGAAGGCTTTAGAATAGCGATGATGACGCTTGATCGCTCACGTCCAATCATCGGGGCTCAGGCAGTTGGAATTGCACAGGGGGCAATGGAAGAAGCGGTTAAGTATGCAAAGACAAGGGTGCAGTTTGGTGAACCTATTATTTCATTCCAGGCGATTCAGTTTATGCTTGCAGATATGGCTATTCAGATAGAAGCTGCACGCTCCCTTGTTTACTCTGTAGCAAGATTTGCGGATTCAGGAGTGAGGAGTTTTTCTAAGGAGGCGGCTATGGCGAAAGCATTTGCCTCTGATGTTGCAATGAAAGTGACCACAGATGCTGTGCAGGTGTTCGGTGGCTATGGTTATATGAAGGATTATCCAGTTGAGAAGTACATGAGGGATGCGAAGATAACGCAAATTTATGAGGGGACCAATCAGATTCAGAGGCTTGTAGTTGCGAGGGCATTGATGAGGGAATATTGATATAATGTTTGGGGCGGGGGCCTTCGGCCCCCGCCCCAAAATATTTAAAAGTGAGGTGATAAAATTGAACATCCAGACTGAATTTAAAAAAGATAGGAAAGGAGAGGATGTTGTAATCTTTAAACTCATAGGAGATCTTGATGCCTTCTCATCAAAAGAGTTTAAACCTCTGATGATCGATTTTGTGGACAAAGGGTATAAAAATTACATTGTTGATTTATCGCAGACCCCCTTTATCGATAGTTCAGGCCTCGTCTCCCTGATTTCACTTCTGAAACGAGCAAAAATGCTTGGTGGATACCTGAAACTCGTGGGAGCACGAGAGGAGATTAAAGAAATTTTTAATATTACAGGTCTGGATAAGGTTTTCGAATTTGCCGATTCGGTAGATGAAGCGTTAAACGCTGATTGATCCGGGATATGAAGAGCTGCGGTCCGGTTAGTACCGAATATTTGATGAAAATGGAATGCGGTAAATGTAGTGTCTCAGATCGTTTTGGTTCAGTGATTACCTTCCCCAGGTCTTATGTCGGAGGAAGGCGAAGAAGTTCCACTTATTAAAGAGATGGAAAAAGCTCAGAAGATGCTGAGAAATATCGGCTATAGAGGATTTAGTAAGAGAGTGTTTGATCCGCCCCGGGATTTAACCGTTTTATTGGCATCCCGGAAAGAGTTAAATAGCTCATTGGATGGAGTTTTCTGTTTCTGTCTCGGGAAGTTGTTTGTTTCATTGTTAAGATCTACCCTCAGAGGGAAGCATTTTTAGAATAATGGCAATATATATTGTTCAGGCGCGTCTTAAAAACTTAAAACGAGTCAGGGAATGGGTAAAATCCACTCTTGAGGAATTTCACATTGATGGAAAAGCGATTTTTCAAATAGTTACTGCGGTTAATGAGGTTGTGACCAATATAATTGTTCATACCCATCATGAAGATCCGGAGAGAAAAGTTGGTGTTAGAATAGAGCCTTTTGAGAATGGGGTCAAAGTTGAAATTCTCGATTTCTGCCCGGAGTGTGAAATCAAACTTGTTGAACCTCAAGATAGTGTAGAATCAGAAAGTGGTTTTGGATTAAAAATTGTCAGGGCATTAGTTGACCTTTTTGAGCATCGAAAGGTGGAATCAGGTAATTTGTTTGTATTGATAAAATATGCGTGTTCCGGAGTCAGTTCTTAAAAAACTTCAAAGAATTGCAGAGAAGCTGAACGGCAGAGGAGAGGATTATGATTTTTTGGGGTATTCATTGGGTAAAGTGCGTCCAGAATTCAGGGGCCTGATGGATAAAATAGTTGACTTTGCCCGTGAGGAAGAGGAAGAGATAAGTTACATAATTCGCGATGTTATTGATGCTTACGAGGAACTTTATATTTTTCACACGATAAACGATACACTTGCGTCATTACTTGATGAGAACGAAGTCTCAAGGGTTGTTCTGGATCGTGCGGTCGAGATAGTAAGAGCTAAACGGGCCTCAGTGATGTTAATAGATGAGACCGGGGAGCGGATGCACATTGTCCATGCCCGTGGTCTTCCCGACGAGGTCGTACGAAGTGTAGAAGTAAAGCTCGGAGACCCATACTCAGGATGGGTTCTTGAGAAGCGCAAACCCCTGCTTGTAGAAGATATAGACAGGTTGCCAGAGAATTTGAGACTTCCACGAAAGGGGAAATATTCTTCAAAATCTTTTTTAATTGTTCCTATTCTTGCACGGGATGTGGAGGGTCATGAGAAACCACTTGGAGTGATTAATCTTGCGGATAAGGAGAGTGGAGTTTTTACAGCGGGTGATCTAAAGCTTGTGATGGCGCTGGCACGTGCCGCGGGCGCTTTTATTCTCAATACACGACTTATACGTGAAATGCGGAGAAACGAGCTGATTCGTCACGAGCTTGAACTTGCAGCTACCATTCAGAAATCGCTACTTCCACCGGGCTATTTTGAAAATGAAAGGATTCAAATCACCGGGATCTGCATTCCTGCCAGTTACGTGGGTGGAGATTATTACGATTACGTTGTTTCAGAGAAGGGTATGCGAGCACTGGTGGGGGATGTCTCAGGCCACGGTCTTGGGGCAGCTCTTTATATGTCATCATTCAGAAGTTTCTTCCGCGCACTGAAAGATGAGAGAATGGAGCTCATTTTCAAGAAACTTAATCGTCTCCTTTATGAAGAATCAGGAGAGCTTGAAATGTTTGTTACATCCACTCTTATTGAAATTAACGATGAAAATTTAAATGTAGCCCTCGCCGGACATCCACCGCCAGTTATTTTTTCTCTCTCAGGAGAAGTAAAAATTGTAAAGAATGGAGGAATGCCCCTCGGTATTTTCCCAGAAGTGGAATTTGCACTTGATAGCACGAAATTGAACCCGGGTGATACAATTTTTATTTACACTGATGGCCTCGTGGATGCCATGAACAGCTCAGGAGAAAGATTTGGTCTCGAAAGAGTGAAGCTTCATATACTGGAGAATTTGACATCCGATCTCAGATATATCGCCGCTATATTGAAGGAGAAAGTCCTTGCATTTTCAGAAGGTCAGCATCAGGACGACCTAACTTTTGTACTCGTAAGATTAAAATGATTTACACTTATTTAAAGGATCCAACAACAAAACGCATACTTCTCGAGATTGTGGGGAATATCAGGTGTTTTGACGATGAAAGTGAACTGGCTGGATTTTTAAAGAAGGGAGATCTCGTAATAGTCGGGGGTAATATCGAAAGGGACGAGATGATAAATCTGATAGGCAGGTTTAAATCTGCAGGTGCTAAGGTTATTGTTGTAACCACCTTCGGTCAGGAGTTTGATCAGGAGAAGCTCATGAATGCTGGTGCTGATATGGTATTCACAAAACCCTTCAGCCCAAAACTTCTCGCCGAGAAAATCAGAGAGCTTAAGAAATGACTATCCTGATATTTATTCTCTTATCTTTTAATATTTACACCGATATCCTCTCAGTTAGAAATTACAAAGATTATTCTTCACGCATTTCCTGGAACATCTCTAAAAGGTTGTACTTCAACTCAAACATAGAGAGTAGTTACGATAGACTTCTGTCGAGGGAAAAAAACTCAATGATGTATCAGATTGGTTATCAGAAACTATTAAGCGGAGGGCGAGAGTTTCAGTTTACCACAAATTTTAATCTTAGACTTGAGAAAAGAAACAATTCCTATCTTGGTAAAAGGGATCTATTCCTTAAAGTTTATTATGAGACTCCGTTTACACGTTTTATGAGGATTAATCCAACTGCGGGGGTGGATTTTCTTGAATATTTTGGCACTTCGCGAGAATCCATGGATAATTCCGGATGGAGTGCCGCGGTTGTCACGCATTTTATTCCTATCAATCTGGATTTTTCCATTGGTAATGAAAGCAGGAATCTTTATAAAGATCTGAGAGGAGCAGTTGCATACAACAGGAGTTTTTCTCTGAGGAATACAGAAATTTTCATGAAGTACAATGGAACAAAGAGTATTCAGAAATACAGAATTCAGCAGGAGGAGAAGCTAAACAGTACGGATCACCTGTTCGATGTGCTTTTCCGGAAGAATCTATTCTACAATACTCAGGTTGAAATGGGTTACCACGGTAGTATTAAATTCAACGATTATGGGAGTAGCTCGATAAAGACACGTAATGAGTACGAATCTTCCCTCAGTTTCAGGACTTTTACACAGTTCAGTAATTTCAATTTCCTTTTGAATTTTGAAACCGGTAGTGGAAATATTGACTACAGGCTGATCAATAACGATGAGGACGAAAGGTTTAACAGACTTTCCCTGGCCTTTCAGAAAACCGGTAGATACTTTGGTGGTATATCCATTGATGCGTCCATAGAACGATATGATTATCCTGATCAGAGAATATCACCTGCCAGGGATTCCCGAAAATTGCATGCGGAGGTATTTTCAGGATTGAACTCTGGTAACTACTACACAAATGTTATTAAGTTTTCCATATCGAGGTATGATCTTTCATATATCAAATCCTACTATTCTGCCAGTTCAAAGTACACTTACAAGATTTATCTGACTGATCAATCTTACTATACGCGTGGGGATTTACAATTTTTCAGTATTTTTGAACTTTTCGCCCAGTTTTCAATCTTTCCATACGATGCATACAAGGGGATTTTCACAAGGTACTTTTTGAACAACTTTGGGCTGAAAAAAGGTGAGACCAATTTATGGCAGTTAAGGATTAAATTCCAGGATCAGGGAGGATTTATTAAGGATGTCGAAAAGAATGAGTATTACTATGTGAAAAGGGTTTCTATCCTGGAACTCTTTTTCCTATCAAATACAAATCTTGGCGAATGGAGACGAATCAGGATTTTTGCCAGGAATACACTGAATGTGAGATTCAGGAAGCCGGTTAACACCGGGACCGAACTTGAGATAAAGGAACTTGGACTTGGTATTGAGCTGAAATCCAGTTTGTTCTCATTTGAGCTTACAAGATACGTGAGATTTAATGGTAAGGATTATTTTACACTTCAAGCGAGTTACAGCCAGAGTCTATGAAGGTCCTCATGGTTTCAGATTCTTTTTATCCTTTCAAAGGAGGTGTTGCGGAGCATTTGCATCATCTGTCAAAATCTCTTGTTAGACGAGGCCATGATGTAACGATTTTGACTGCAAATTATCCAGGGGGGGATGATCAAAATTATCCCTATCAGGTTGTTCGTGTCGGGAGAGTTCTGATCCTGCCGTCTCGCAGGATTTTCAACTATACAAGAGTGACAATAACAGTGTTGAATCCTCTTGGGATCAGAAATTTCTTGAAATACAACAAATTTGATGTGGTTCATGTACATGGTCCTTTGACGTTTAATCTTCCACAAACTGTGTTACATTATTCAAGATATTGCAATGTTGCCACATTTCACACACAGTATTTTGGGTTTAACTGGAATAAAGTTTTTAAACTTTTCTGGGGAAACGAGGCCAGAAAGATTCACGCTGCCATTTTTGTCTCAGAGACGGCTCGGAATACAGCTTCCACTTTTAAATTTAACAGAGAATTCATTATTCCAAATGGTATTGATATAGAGAGATTTTCGCCCGAGGGAGCAAAAGTTAACTGGATGAGAGAAGGGAATAAACCAGTCATACTTTTTGTTGGAAGACTGGAGGAACGCAAAGGTGTGGATGTCATGCTGAAGGCTGTGGAAAAGCTCGATGTGAGGACTGTGGTGGTAGGTGACGGCCCTATGAGATCGAAACTCAATGGACATAAAGTCACTTTTGTAGGTGAAGTCCAGCCTGAGGAGCTTCCACTCTACTATCGATCAGCAGATGTATTCGTTGCTCCATCCATTGGTGGAGAGACCTTTGGGATAGTACTTCTTGAAGCGATGGCTTCTGGGGTGCCTGTAATTGCTTCCAATATTGAAGGGTACAGAAATGTTGTTGTACACGGTAGAAATGGGTTGCTGTTTGAGTCCGGAAATCCAGATTCTTTAAGGAATCAACTCGTTGAACTCTTGAAAAAACCTTCTCTGAAAAATATTTTAATTCATGAAGGATTAAAAACTGCCAGAAAATTCGATTGGAATTTGATTTCCGTGAAAATTGAGGAAGTTTACAAAACCTGTATCAAGGAGGGTAGAGATGACAAAGAAGAAACTTTCACGTGAAGAAGCCAAGAAAAGGATTGAGGAATTGAGGGAGCAAATTAATTACCATAATTATAGATATTATGTTCTAAACGATCCAGTAATTTCGGACGCTGAATATGATGAGCTCATGCGGGAATTGATGGAGCTTGAAGAACAATTCCCGGAGTTCGTTACACCAAATTCTCCGACACAGAGGGTAGGAGCGCCACCGAGAGAGGAATTTGGCACGGTAGAACATAGATTACCCATGCTTTCCCTCCAGGATGCGAGGAATGAGGATGAGTTGAGAGAATTTGATCGTAGAGTCAAACGTGCCCTTGGCCTCCCTATGGACGCGAAAATTGAATATGCCTGTGAACCAAAGTTTGATGGGTTATCATGTGAAATCACCTATATAAATGGTGATTATACTCAGGCTTCGACTCGAGGAGACGGTGTCAGGGGGGAAGATGTCACCCCGAATGCCAGAACCATTAAATCTATTCCCATGAAGTTGATTATAAAAAAAGGTGAGACCCCGCCACCGCGAGTGGATATTCGAGGCGAAGTGATAATGAAGAAGGAAGACTTTGAAAAACTCAATTCTGAGTTGCTGAAGAAAGGGGAGAAGGTTTTCGCAAATCCTCGTAATGCAGCTGCTGGCTCCCTGAGACAGCTCGATCCCAATATCACAGCTCAGAGAAAACTCGATTTTATTTCATGGGGAATAGGTTACTATGAGGGAGTTGAGTTCAAAACTCACTGGGAAGTACTTGAAAAGATCTCTGAGTGGGGATTTAAGACTGCCCAGCCGAGAAAACTTGCAAAGGGGATAGATGAAGTAATTGACTATTACAGGAAGATGGAATCAATAAGGGACGACCTTGAGTATGAGCTTGATGGTATTGTAGTTAAAGTGAACGACCTTTCCCTGTGGGAAAAACTGGGAACGACTACCCGCTCTCCACGTTACGCAATAGCCGGAAAGTTCAAACCGAGACAAAAGACCACAAGAATTAAAGACGTGGTATTTCAAGTTGGGCGAACTGGGATAGTTACACCGGTTGCTATTCTTGAGCCTGTTGAGGTTGGAGGTGTAATTGTTTCGAGAGCTACATTGCACAATTTTGATGAAGTTAAGAGACTTGGAGTAATGATCGGTGATAAAGTACTTGTGCAACGTGCAGGTGATGTCATCCCTGATATTGTTCAAGTGATTAAAGAGGAGCGAACAGGAAAAGAGAAGCCGATTGTTCCTCCAACACACTGCCCTGTTTGCGGGGCTGAACTTGTTCGAGAAGGTGCCTATTTGAAGTGTATCAATATTTCATGCCCTGCCCGCCTGAAAGGTGCCCTCCGTCATTTCGCATCAAGAAGAGCTATGGATATTGAGGGACTTGGAGAAAAAGTTGCCAATCAACTCGTAGACAAAGGAATGGTTAAAGATATCGCTGACATCTATTACCTCACAAAAGAAGATTTACTCAGATTAGAGGGATTTGCCGATAAATCAGCTGAGAATCTTTTGAATGCAATCGAGAGATCAAAAGACACTACGCTCGCAAGGTTTATTTACGCTCTTGGTATTCCGAATGTGGGTGAATACACAGCTAAGCTCCTGGCGGACCACTTTGGTACCCTTGAGAACCTGATGAAAGCTTCAGTAACGGACCTTCTTGAAATTCAGGGAATTGGTCCTGAAACGGCTGAAAGTGTTGTTAAATTCTTTAAAGAACCGAGAAACGTCGAGGTTATTGAAAAAATGTTAAAGGCAGGGGTTAAACCCAAAGGTAAGCCCAGGGAGAAAGTAGAAACCCCATTCACTGGTAAGAAGGTGGTATTTACAGGAGCTCTTTCAAGCATGTCCCGTGATGAGGCTAAGGCTCTCGTGGAAGAGTTTGGAGGAATCCCAACAAATTCTGTTTCAAGAAATACGGATCTTGTTGTAGTAGGTGAGAATCCAGGCTCGAAATATCAGCGGGCTCTACAGCTCGGTGTAAAAATTATTAACGAAGATGAATTCCTGAAATTGGTTGAAGAGGCAAAAAAGACACTGGGAAAATGAGCTGGAACTCCTGAATAAATTTCACGTGAAAAATAGATCTTCATTTTGTTTCAGGAAACGTAGAATTTTGTACCATGAGATAAAAATTGGAAGAGATTTGATTTTCCGGGTAAGAGGAGAAGTTCTGTTCAGATTGTCCTGAAACAGATTAGAGTTGAGAGTAAATTAATGAATAGGAGAAAATTTTTAAATGGAATACTGTGGTTCTTAATTACACTGATAGGTGGAAAACTCCTCATCGATTTTCTTAAATTTGGTCCTGAGGGGGAAGAGACGGTTGTTATTCCGCTTGAAAATGTGGGAAACTCCCCCGCTGTTATAGATGGCGTGATCATCTGGAGGAGCAGGGATTCCCTCAGCGTATTCAGTTCACATTGTACCCATCTCGGATGTATATTGAAATTTGATAGAAATGAAGGCATTTTTGAGTGTCCATGTCATGGAAGTAGATTCAGTATCGATGGAAATGTCATTCATGGACCGGCGAAGAAGCCACTTAGAAAACTTGATTATACTGTAAGGGATGGTAAAATATTTGTAAAACTTTAAAATAAAAAAGTTATGTTGTTTACGATTGTCTATGTCATAGTTTATATAACAATCTGGGGTGTTTTTATCGGGTCCCTCGACGATCTGTTTTCTGATATTCTCTATTTCATCCTGAGAACTATTAACGGTGAGAAAATAAAACTCGATCTAAAAGATATAAACAGTGTTCCGGAGCAGAAGATAGCCATTTTTATTCCTACATGGCGAGAAGCTGAAGTTATTGAAGATATGGTGAAGCACAATGTTAGTGTTATTCAATATGGAAATTATGATATTTTCATAGGTGTATATCCCAATGACTTTGATACGAAAGTAAAGGTGGCAAAGGTCTCGCGTCTTTATCCAAATGTGCATATGGCACTTGTGCCACACGATGGTCCCACCAACAAAGCTGATAACCTTAATTGGATCTATCAGAATATGCTGAAATATGAGGAGGAGAGTGGAGAAAAATTTGATATCGTCGTTATGCATGATTCAGAGGATATTATTCATCCACTATCTCTTAAATTGATCAATTATCTTATTCCTGAGTACGATATGGTTCAACTGCCTGTATTTTCGCTTGAAGTACCATTCAGGAATTTCACTGCGGGAACATATATGGACGAATTTGCAGAGCATCACTTGAAGGAAATTTATGTCAGATACGTGTTGGGTGGATTCGTACCTTCAGCCGGCGTGGGGACGGCCTTTTCCAGAAGTATTTTAAATAAGCTTGCTAAAGAAAAGAACAACATATTGTTTGATACAGATTCTCTCACTGAAGATTATATCGTTGGCAAACATATCAAGGACATTGGTGGTAAGCAGATCCTTCTTAAAAGGGTCATCAGGGTTAAGAGAAAAAGTAAGTGGTTGCAATATTTACCAGAGTTTTTGAGGAAAAAGCTGGAGTATAGAAGTGAATTTGTTGCAACAAGAGAATACTTTCCATTCAGTCTTAAAGCTGCTGTAAGACAGAAATCCAGATGGATGCTCGGAATAATTTTTCAGGGTACGGAGAAAATCAAGTGGCAGGGGAAATTTATCGACAAGTTTTATCTTTATAAAGACCGAAAGGGTGTGTGGGCTACTATTATAAGTTTTCTTACGAATGTTCTCTTTGTAGCCGGATGGCTTTATGTATTACTTGGTATGTTACTTCATACTGGATGGAACTTATCCCGATTCATCCCTGGAGAGGGAATAATATGGTGGATAATCTTTTTCAATACAGTTGTTCTGTTCGAAAGATTGTTAATGCGGGTTTACGCAGTAAGTACAATTTACGGGTTTAAACAGGGTCTTTACAGCATATTGAGACTTCCGTGGCTAAATTTTGTTAACTTCCTCGCAATATACAATGCCCTTGAGAAATATCTATCTTACAAATTTATGAAGAAGCCACTGGTCTGGGCAAAAACTGCACATTCCTTTCCTAAGACAGAGCAGCTTGCTGCTTACAGTAAAAGACTTGGAGAGTTGCTTGTTGAACAGAATGCAATTTCACGTGAGCATCTTCAGCACGCCCTCGAACTTCAGAAAAAGGAGAAGAAAAAACTTGGAGAAATTCTCGTTGAGATGGGAATTCTGTCTGAGGATAAACTTGGGCGATTTCTTGCTATTCAAAAGGGTCTCGATTTCGTAAATGAATTACCTGATGAACTTCCTTATAACAGAATTGAACAGCTTGGTGGAAAGGTAATAGCAGAGAAAAGACTTCTTCCCATAAATGAAACCGAAAATTACATCGAAGTTGGATTTGTTGAGCCACCATCTGATAATTTATTAAAAGAGTTGTCAGATACTTTTGGTAAGGTGGTCATTCCGGTTATTATCCCAAACTCAGCGTTTAAAGATTTTGTAGAATCTTTCTCCGAGCCCGGACTTATGGTGCTTGGTAAGAGAATAAAAGAAGCTGGGTTGACTGAGGAAGAGGTTAAAGAAGAGGAAAAGATTCAAAAAATTGGTAAATTTGATGCCTCCAGAGTCGATTCAATTTCAGTAGATGATATGCTTCTTGAGCTATTTCCTCAGTCTTATATTCGAAAACCTAAAAAACGTCTTACCAGGAAGGTTGTGAGAAATAGTTAATGAAAAAATTTTTGCTCATATTGATACTGGTTTCATCTCTCCAGGCTCAGTTTACGTGGAGAAAATTCCATCCACCTGAAGATAGAAACGGACTTGTCCGTTTCTCCATGGCACTTCCCCATGGTTTTAAAAAGTTGTATTTTGTAATTCCATACGACGTATCTGCCTTCAGTAAAGCTTATGTTGACATTAAGTTTAGAGTAGAGGCCTGTGATGTTCCTCTTAAAATGGGGGTGTCTGTCAATGGCAATTTCCTTGGATTTTTTGATATAACTAATAAGTCACATAGGTTAAGAATCCCGATTTCAATATATTACCTGAAAAAATTTACGACGCTGGAAGTGTCAGCGACGCCAAAGGATTTAAAGTCTTACTGTAACGGTACGGTTGAGGTTGAGGATATCGGAATAAACGGCCTTATAAATTGTTATGCCAATCCTTACAAAATCTATGATTATCCAGCGCTTTTTATAGATAGAAAATGGAATCCACGGGGACAAATTTATTTCCAGATCCCAAAAGTCCTGAGTGAATATTCCACTGAAGCCATTTCTTTCCTTGCAGAGGATCTTGGATTTAGAGGACAGGATACTTTGCCACCATTGTTTGGTAGGGAAGATGTTAACCATATCCGGGCCGGAGTTGGGGTAATTATTGGAACACCTGAAGAACAGACTTTTAGTTATAGTCTGATAAATATCATCAGCAATACGACAAATTTAACTTTGAGGAAAAAGAATGGTAAAAGACGATGGGTGTATAAGTATACAGGGAAGAGTGTTCCAGATGATAAAGGGATAATCTTCACGGTGAATAATATTTATGGTTATCCAATAGTGATATTTACTGGGAATAGTCCTGCAGCTGTAAGAAATGCGGCCATTTTTTTCCTTTACAATGCTGAGAAAATTTATGCGGATTACAGGGTTGTAAATCCCACAAATCTTATTTATGAAAGAACACAGAGAATTTTGGGCCCTGAGCCCACCTATTTCCTGCTATCGGACATTTATCTCAGGAATCCCCGTATATACGGTGAGGACACGAAATTTCCACTTAGATTGCGATTTTTACCGGGTACGCAGTTTCTACCATATTCTCAGGTCTTTCGCTTGCGTCTCAAACCTTCTCCATACGTGGATATAAAAAGATCTCATCTTCGAATTAGAATTCTCGGGCAGTTAATCTTTGATGAGCCGATCACGGCTGCGTGTAGTGATACTGGAAAGGAGGTTGTAATCCCGTGGAAAACATTAAGACCAATAAACTATCTCGTGTTTCATTTTAAAACAATTCCCAAGTCCCCGCCTCCCGATAGTAATGAAATCTGGGTTGAGATCCTTGGATCAACAAAATTTAAAATGCCGAGGAAATGGCGGGTTACGATGCCTGATCTGAAATACATGAAGTATTATGCATTCCCCTTTGGATACTCCCCTTATAGAAAGAGAACATATGTGGTTCTTGATGAGATTAATGAAGATAAGTTTCGTATGTACCTTGAGTTCATGAGATTTGTGGGTACAAAAGATGTTTACCCAGAAGCTCCACTTGTGGCAGGATATTCGATAGAAAATCCAGAGAAATTCAAGAAAAATGCCGTTTTTATAGGAAAATATACAAATCCTAAACTGGCGATGCCATATATTCGTGAAACCATTCTGGATTCTGCAACTGCTCACCTTTATCTCGCTTTTAGCGGAGTAGAGGATGAGCTTGCATTGGTAAAATTTTTCAGAGATAAGTCCCTTGTAGATAAGATTAGAGGCTCAGCTGTCACAATCTCCAGAACAGGAAAAGTCTTTTCTATTTCTAAAAATGGGAGAAAGATGCCGTGGGGAGCCAGAAGGAAATTCGATATGCGCTATTTCTTCCTGAAATACTATTACAAATTACTTTACATAATCCCCATTGTATTAATTTTTATTTTTATTCTTTTAACTCTGCTCCGTATCATCGTTATAAGTACGAAAAAAATTATTAAAAAGAGAAAAACCATGAAGCAGTTAGAGGAACCCAATATTGAGGAAGTTAAGATTGCGCAGTCTGAAATTCAAGGTAATGGTAACAAGAAGAAAAGATTAAAACCAAAGAGGAGAATATGAATCTTCTGGTACTATCTCTATTGATATCAAATATTGTAGGGACATCTGCTGGTGGAAACAGTGTGGCCAGTTTCAGGGAAAAATATAAGAAGTTCAGGGTGTATAAAAGGGTATTACAGAAAGCCGCTCTTCAGGATTCTATTAGTATTTACAGTGATTCAGCATATTACTTCTGGGACCTGAAGAATTACAGTAAGGCAATTTACTATTTCAATAAAGTGATTTCTTTCAAGCCTATTGCTTCTTACTATTATCTGGATTACGGGTATCTCCTTCTTGAGGCTGGAAAAAGGAAGGAGGCGTTAAAGGTTTTTGAAAATCTTGAAAAGAAGTATCCTTACAATGAAGAGTTGCTCCTTGTTTTATATGACCTTTATGGTGAGACAGGGAACTATTCAAAACAGAGGGATGTAGCAGCGCGTCTTGTTCAAATAACAGAGAACGACAGTATCAGGAAAATGGCCTCTTTAACGCTAAATATGATATCTCCTTATCCAGTGGCGATATACAATCACCTTAGTGTTTATTGGGGGGTATACTACTCGGTAAGAGATAATCTGGTCGATTCCGATTCAAGGGTAAATTTCTATTTTGGTAAGTTTTTCCAATCAACTTATCCCCTTGTGGGAGTTAGATTGCTGACAGACAGTCGTTCGTATTTGAATGATATTTATGAGGACAATCATATTTTTGCTTACATTGGACTTTTTACAACCATTCGGTACATTCTTTCATTTTATTTATACTATGGATTTTATAGAAGATTCAGGATAGTGAAACCCGAGATGAGTGGTATAAATTACCAGTTTCTTGGAATTTTCTCAAAAGATTGGGAATACCCTTACAGGGATATAAGTTTTATTCTCAGGCTCTACTCCGAGTTAAATTATGAGAGAAGATTGGATTACAACATTATATCAACTTCCGAAGTAGATGTAGGTGTGGAGAAAAAACTATTCAATTACACTTTTATGCATACATTATTTTACAAATTTATGAGGGATAGTAAAAAAATTTATTACAACAACGCTTATGAGGCAGGTGCGAAGCTGAACATTATTTACAAAAATTGGTTTGTTGTATTTGGGCATCTTATCTATGGAAAATATGCGGGAATAGAGTCTGGAGAGCCCAATCCTTACAATAAAGACTACTACTTTGATGCACGAGTAGGATTTTATATATCGTTTTAGGAGATTGTAATGAAATTAATTTTACTGTTACTGTTAACAACTGTGAAAACGTCACAAATCAAAGGAAATGCGTTGATCCTTTTCGATCCCATAATGTCCCCAAAATCTAACTATTCTTACTTTATGCTTGATGTTAATCAGCTGGAAAATGTCCTTGGACACTTCAAGTACATATACTATCACATGCCAACGAACGAGTACAGGAAAGGAGACGTATTCAATTATGATGCCGTTTTTTACTTTGGTTCTATTGAAGGAGCACATATTTCCAGGGAATTTCTGGAAGACCTTCTTGACTACAATGGTCCTATTGTATGGTTTAAAAATAATTTCGATGATTTCCAGTATGAATTGGGGATAAAAATTGATAAGGTTTTTGGATTCAGGGTGGACTCAATTTCTTACGGCTACGAATTAAACGGCAGGAGAGGTTTTTACCGGTACATTGATTACGGAGGTTTTACTTTTAGCAAGTGGTACAGCTGGAACTATAGAGCGGAACTTGAATGGGATCCGGAGGTGGCAGTGACAACGATAGTAGATTCGAATCTTGCGAAGGCGGTTCTTAAAATTCGATGGTGGGGGTATGGAGAACCGTTAAGAGATGAAGTGCCGTACCTGATAAGGAGCAGGAACCTGTGGTATTTTGCGGGGGACCCTTTTTCTTATATTGGGCCTGCTACACCATACACAATTTTCTGCGATATCCTGCACGATATTCTTCGTCAGGATCACCATCATCCCCCAAGAGCGCTGGTCCGATTGGAAGATATAAATCCTTCTGATGATCCGGGTAATATAATCAAAACTGTTAATTATTTGAGCTCACAGAAAATACCTTTTAGCATGGCAGTGGTCCCGATTTACAGAAATCCCTATGACAATAAGACTGTATATCTGCACGACTCTCCAGAGCTTGTAAAAGCTTTGAAATACGCTGTCGATCATGGTGGTAAAATTTTTATGCACGGGATTACCCATCAACAGGATATAACAACCTGGCAAAAATACAATATCACAACACTTGCCTATGAATTCTTTGATTTTGACACTAAAATTCCTGTACCTGGGGATAATATGATGTGGGTCTATCAAAGGATAAAAGAGGGACTGGACGAGTTTAAACTTGTTGGTCTACCCGTTACTGGCTTTGAAGTCCCTCATTACTCAGCATCACGACTTGATTTTTATGCGTTTGGTCAACTGTTCAATCTCAACTATCATCGACCAGCACTTTATCTGGAGGCTCCTGATGGTGTTGTCTACGAAAATCAGTTCTTTCCGTACGTCGTTTATTGGGATATCTACGGAGAGACTTTAATCCCAGAAAATCTTGGGTATGTGGGAAATGATCCTGGATATTACAATCCACCTGATTCGATAATTGCTCATGCGAAGTACTTTTTGGCTGTTAGAGACGG
>CAYNMM010000043.1:0-7564 GCA_964398355.1 uncultured bacterium | reverse complement strand
GAAGACTTCTGCAACACACATTTTACCACTTCAGTTCCATCATCATCAAGGTAAAACTTAAACCGGGTTCAAATTTACCAACCACCGCAAAAATCGTTCAATTTACGAAACATTTTATCATTCAATTTATGAAAGAAATCGCATGGTATAATTATTTGAAAATATTGAAAATAACCCGTATCAAATGCTTACCTATCCAAAAAATTTGCATATTTAATTATAAGAAAAAATTCTTGACCACACTGTGAAGCAATAATATAATTTGGCTGTAAAACTCTTTGAAAAGGAGGAGTTATGGGAGCAAAAAGAAACCCATTTGAAATAGCACAGGAACAGTTGGATAAGGCAGCAGAGATTTTAAATCTTGATCATGCTGCGCACATGCTACTGAGGAAACCCAAGAGAGAACTACACGTACTGATACCTGTAGAAATGGATGATGGTACGGTCAAGGTTTTCGAGGGCTTCAGAGTCCAATATAACGACGCCAGAGGTCCTACAAAAGGTGGCATTAGATGGCATCCAGATGAGACCATTGACACTGTCAGGGCTCTTGCAGCCTGGATGACCTGGAAAACAGCTGTAGTTGATATTCCTTATGGTGGTGGAAAGGGTGGGATCATTTGTAATCCTAAAGAGATGTCACCTGCAGAAAAAGAAAAACTTGCCAGGGGATATATCAGGGCTCTTGGTAATTTTATTGGTCCGGAAAAAGACATCCCTGCACCGGATGTCTATACAGATCCGCAAATTATGGCCTGGATGATGGACGAGTTTTCCACTCTCAGAGGCTACTTTTCTCCTGGAGTCATCACGGGAAAACCCATCCCGGTCGGTGGTTCACTTGGAAGAGGAGACGCCACAGCGAGAGGAGGAATGTATGTGCTTCGTGAGGCGGCCAAGGTTCTTGGAGTCGACCTTGCAAATGCAAGGGTTGCCATTCAGGGATACGGAAATGCCGGTCAGTTCGCCCATCAGCTTGTAGTAGAAATGTTTGGTTCAAAGGTTGTTGCTATCAGCGATTCAAAAGGTGGAATTTACAGTGACAATGGCCTCAAATTTGAGGAAACGGTCAAGTTTAAGAAGGACAATGGAACAGTGGTCGGATTCCCGGGCACCAAAGAAATTACCAATGAGGAACTTCTGGAGCTTGATGTAGACGTATTGATTCCTGCAGCATTGGAAGATGTCATAACCGAAGAGAATGCACCAAGAATAAAGGCAAAAATTATTCTCGAGCTCGCCAATGGACCAACAACTCCAGAGGCAGATGTGATTCTCCACAATAACGGAAAATTTGTCCTCCCTGATTTCCTGGCAAACGCTGGTGGAGTAACAGTTTCTTATTTCGAATGGGTTCAGAATATCACCGGATATTACTGGACGCTTGAAGAGGTTCATGAGAGACTTGACAGAAAGATGACAAAGGCATTCCACGATGTTTATGCCGCTTACACGGAGAAAAAAGTTGATCCAAGGACAGCTGCTTATCTTGTTTCAGTCGCGAGAGTGGCAGAAGCGATGAAGCTTCGTGGATGGATTAAGAAGGTCTATAAGTAAGGAAAGTTAAAATATGAAGGGGGCGGGCGGCCCGAGGCCGCCCGCCCCCTTCATATTTGTTTGTTCTCCAAACTCTCAATCCTGTCCTCAAGTTTCAAAATCAACCTGAATGTTCGCTGCATTGCCCTGGATACCACCCATCTCCACAGAAGGGGATATATTTCTGACCTCCACTTTCTGAAATATTTCTGAGAATTTCTCAAACTCTCCAGTATCCTCTTTAATACTTCTGGACTGGAAAATTCATCAAGACTACCATCTATGACTTCTACATCCTTCATCACAAGTAATGACAATTTGAGAATCGTGATATTGAATGTAAAACGCGTCCAGAAAGAGTAGAGCCTGTAACGCAGCATACACAAAATATAACATATCAGGAAAATAGTTACAACTCCAAAACGAGATTCAATTTAGCTGAAGTACCTTCTCACAATTTATAGATCAGGAAATCCCCCTACTCCAGGAAATTCCTCAGGCTTTGTAATTCATAGAAACAGTTCATAAAATATCTACAGGTTATAACTCCCGTATTCTCCATGGAACTTGCAGTTCACTTACATGTAAGCAAAAGTCACCTATGCTACAAACTTTTGATCATTAAAATATATTAGATATTAGCGGACATTAAAGTTATCTAAAAATTCGAGGATTGTCCCAAAAACTAAAAAGCGCGAGCAATTTTTAAATATTGAAAAACTCAAGAAAAGTTTCAATTATATTCTTCGCCTCAGATACAAGGGAAAAATCCAACCTATCTTCAACATTTTACTGGTACATGGGTACAGATGATGCGCTACAAGATTTCAAATTAATGAATAAAAAATTCTTTATCCTCCACCCTGCTGGAGACCATCAAACCTTTCAAACTTATAAAGGTGGTTGTTTGTACTAACTATCAAATATTTCCCATTATCGGTAATGGCGACTGAAGTGGGACATTCATTTTCAAATATGATGTCAGTAATAAAATTTCCGAATTTATCGAATTTCTGGACGCGAAAACTATCAGCAACATAAATAAATCCAGAATCGTCAGATACAACATCTACAGGCATATAAAACTTACCTTCTGTAGTATCTCCATCTGGATCATCTCCTCCAAGATGTAAAAAAGGAATTGTACTATCTGTCGGAAATGCCTCTACCCAATTATGGTTAAACGAAACCGTCAGAACCCTGTCCATTGGATCCATCCACAGATCAAGTGGATTATCTACATATAGTGCACCGTTTCCAAATCTCGCAACTGTATCCACCGTTGAATCCGGAATGAAGCCAACTACAATATCTGAAAGGGTATCAGAAATGTAAATTTTATCGGAAATGGTGATTCCACAAAGATTATGGAGTGAATCTGGTGGGGATATTATAGTCCATACACCGGATCTCGAAAAAACGTGTATGACAGAATCCAGGCCAACTAAATAGATATTTCTCTCATCATCCTGTGATATTGCAAGCATATTGGCCGGTACATTAAACGTACCCACTTCCTCACCGGTGATCAGCAGTTTATGTACAATTCTTCCATCAAGGACATAAATGAAGCCATCTTTACCCACGATAACATCTTTTATGTTCTGATAGCTTAGATCACTGCCGGGCCAGTTCACATCTTTCACATAACTACCCAGGGGAGGAAGTCCCCCGGTAGAAGGCTCGGGTGGAATTGGGTACTTTTTTCCACAGCCATAAGTCAAAAATATTAGCAATACAGTTATCAAGCCCTTCTTCATTTCCTAAGCTCCAGTGAAAATCTATGGACCAATCCAAGAACTCCCATATCCACAGCTGAATAACCGACTTTAAACCTCTTTAATTTTGCATCGAGTCCAAAGGATAATCCTGGAAGGAGGAAATCTGCCGCCGGTGGACGGGCATTTAACCTCATACCTGCATATAATGAAACATTCTTTATAGGTATAAATTCCCCTCCAATTTTTAACGTCTCAACATTGTCAGAAGGTTTGTCGAGCTCAAGAGATGCCCTAAATCTGTCAAATATCAGTCCAGAAACCCCCATCCTGTATACGATCGGGATGGAGAAGCTAAGGTAATCGAGACTATCACCTCCAGGTTTCACATCAGGCCCGAGATTGGAGAGTGAAACTCCAATCCTTATATCTTTGTATCCAACGAGATAAAACGTACCAACGTCGAAGCCAAAGCCATAAGAATGGAGGCCATAAAATTCTTCCATAAATCCCTTAAGATTTATTCCAAAGGAAAATCTATCAGTTACTTTTTTGGAATAGTTTACTCCAAGCAGATAGTCGCCAAAGTGGAAATATCTGCCAGTTCCAAATGGATGGTATTCATCTGTTTCCTCCATATACCCGGCATCAAGACCGATGAAGAAAACTCCTGCGTTACCGTAGAGTCCAAGTTCACGGGAGACAGAGAAAAAGCTCATAGTGACATCTTCTGGTAAAGCAACCACATTAAAGTATACAGAATTCCCGAGATTCGGTACGCCGCCGGGATTCCAGAAAAACGTAGATGGATCATCAGCAACACCTACAAATGCGCCCCCCATACCAGTTGCTCGCGAACCGATTCCTATTTTTAAAAATACAAGTGAAGTAGTACCAACTTTCTGGCCACCAAGACTTTCAAAAATACCATCAGCCGAAACAACTGTCACGGAAAGTATAAAAATCAAAATTTTTTTTACCATTCGTAAGAAACTCCCACTCTGATTTCTCTTGGTGCCATATATCTTGCAGGTGTGTTTAAATCAACAACAGTATACCCTGGTGGTATTGGATCACCGGGATGATAGTCCTTCCCTGTAAGCGGATTAACATATCTCACCAATTTTGCATCAAATATATTTTTACCTTCAAGCTCAACCTTTACTCTACCATAACGTGTGTTAAAATACTTCCTGATTTTAATATCCACTCTGTTCCACATGGGACCAAGCTTTGAATTATAATCGCCATAGTTTCCAAGGCTATCAATAGGTGTATATCTTACTCCTGACTGGAGTGACCATGAAACAGAAAACATAAAATTTGAGGGTACAGGAATTCTATTTAAAATGTAAACGGGTCTTTTTTGCGTCCTATAGGTTAGATTTGCAAACAACTTAAACGGTCTTGACCACTTTAAATGCCATTCTTTCAAGCTTTCTTCACCTCTTCTCCAGTACACATCTTCGGACGTGGAAGCTTTTCCTGTTGCCTGAGACAAGGTTAATGTAATAGTTGCTGAAAGATGATCCGTTAAGTCACCCCGCAACCCATTTTCAACGCCAAAAGCTCTTGCATAGTCTGAATTCAGATACATCCAGAAATCTGGATTCGGAGGAATTCCAGGAACACGCGTTGCGGTAGGATAATTGAAAATATCCTTGTAGTAAGCAACTGAGCTTATTTTCAGTCTGTTTGTCAGAAGATGTTCGAGACCAAGTTCATATTGAACAGTCACTGTTGGTTTCAAATTAGGATTACCTACAAGTGTATAAGTAGAGGTGGCACGCCTTCCAAGCTTGGAATAAACATATTTGAAATCTGGAATTTTGGACGAGTGTGTATAAGAAAAATGGAATTTCGTCCTTTCGGTTACGGGAAATGAAACACCTATCCGTGGATTTAGGTGGGCTTTAAAGTGGTAATCGGTAAAGGGGAATTTCATTGATGAAAGGTAGGATTCATACTGTGCTTTAACAACAGGATGTATTTCAGGATCACTTAAAGCTCTCTCCACACCTCTTTCAATGTATTCACCCGGGACCCAGAAATCGAGTCTTAACCCAAGAGCAGCAATCATCCCGGCAAAGTGGATGTTGTTCTGCACATAAACACCTCCACGAGTTGTGTGTGCCTTATAAATGTCGTAATTTAAACCAAGTCCAGACGGTCCTGCAAGCCAGGGATACTGAATATCTATCCACTGGACATTTGAATAATTAAGCAAAATCCCTGTCTTAATTCGCCAGACCGGAGTTTGCTGCCTCGTGAAATCAAACCGCATCACATAGGATTCGGCATAATGATCATGCCAATAGGGAGCATCACCATGGTCATAGTACCCATAAGGGGGATCAAAGTCGCCAAGGGCCACATATTCTGTCCACTTCTTTCCCTGAACGTCAAGATGAAAATTGGTAAAAAATCTTGAAAGTCTAAGATCTATGATGTTTCTGAGATTTGGCACGTAATGGATACCGAGGACAGATTGATTGGCATCCCTTGTAAACACTGGATAGTGGTCAAGATAATACATATACTTGGTTGGGAATCCATGTGCAAAAGGATAATCTGCAAGAGAGTAAAAATAACCCTGATTAATTTCAATAGACTTTGTAAAATTGTAGAAAAGCTTAAAATTCTCCTTCGGTTTCCACGTCACTTTAACTACTCCAGCAATATTATTTTCCTCTTTTGGTGACAGATTATCAGTGTTATAAACACTGCAGAAAAGATGTGTGGTATGTGGTAAATAGGTATTATTAAAAGAAGCGTTGAAAGAGAGGAAATATCTTAAATTCCTTATTTTCGATATTCTAATCGGGCCCTCAAAATAAGCGCCGTACTCTTCATAACCAAAATACTTTAGGAATGCCAGATCATCCCTCTTATGGAAAACACCGAAATGAAATCTACTTGTCCCCTCCCTGATCTCTGCTCTAATTACTCCAGCTGTGACATTCCCATACTCTGCACTTATTCCACCAAATATTACCTCATAACTTCTTAAAAATTTTGTAGGTAAATAGAGACCAAAAGCGTTACCAGATAATGGGTCTTTAATAGGAATTCCGTCTACATACATGGTCATCTCATTTGAACGTGATCCGCGTATATGAATGTCGGTTCCCAATCCACTGACTCCAGCTTGCCGCTGCAATACTTCCCGAACATTTTCAACTGTCATAGCCTCCAGATCTTTTTGCTCAACAATGGTTTTAGTGGCAGAGACATCCTTCTCTATAAGAGGTTTCTTTCCAACTACTACAATTTCTTTCTTCAATTTTACAATTGCCTCAGGTAGATAAAAATCAACTTTTTTGATCTCACCTGGAGACAAATTTACCTCAACGGTTTTTTCTTTATAACCGAGGATCGATGCTTTAACTTGATATCTTCCAGGTGGTACATTAATGATGGAATAATATCCATTAACATCAGTAGCAGCCCCCAGTTTTGTACCTACAATGATAACATTGGCATAAGGAAGTCCCTGACCGCTAACAGCATCATATACATGACCCTCGATAGCGGCACTCTGTTGGACCAGGAGAATCAAACTTAAGATTTTTACTATCAACACGGCTATATTGTATTATTTAACCGGTAAACCTTCAATAAACTATCAATGGGATCACAGATACTTTATCTCCACCTGGATATTACCATCCTCAATGTTAAGTATTGCGTAACTCTGGCGTCTTGCATATATTGTGTCTGTAGGAGTCCCCGGGTTAAGAAGGTATTTATTTTCAACCTCCTTATAAATGGGAATATGGCTGTGGCCAAAGATTATGAGATCCACCTGATCATTTTGAAAAAATTTTAATACACGCTTTTCAATACCATAAGGGGCACCGAAACCATGAGTAAGACCAACCTTTACCCCCTCCATTTCAAAGATTTCTTTCTCTTTTAGAATATGAAACAATTCTACTTCATCCATGTTGCCATGGACTGCTTTCAAAGGCTTAACACTCTTTAGTTGCACATAAAAATCAACCGTGGTGAAATCCCCGGCATGTATAATCAAATCAGCAGAATCGATCTCCTCCCAGATTTTACCAGGTATATCCCTTGCTCGAGAAGGAATATGGGTATCGGAGATCACAACCGCTTTCATTTCTTCTTCTTATGCCTATCTCTTTTCCTTCTTTTCTTTAGTTTATGTTTTTTTATCTTCTTCCTCTTTCTTTTTCTTCCACAGGGCATTCAATTACCTCCCTTTTTTGGATTTAACATTCTTGTGACTGTTTTAGACGGTTTAAAAACAACCGTCTTTTTATCTGGAATGTAAATATCCTCAT
>CAYNMM010000042.1:0-24670 GCA_964398355.1 uncultured bacterium | reverse complement strand
GGAACTGGTAAGGAAGTGAAGGTGCTTGTTTTCACTCGTGGAGACGAGGAGAAAGAGGCGCTTGAAGCCGGTGCAGATTATGTTGGATTTCAGGACCTTATTGAAAAAATCCAGAAAGGCTGGCTCGATTTTGATTACGTGGTTGCAACTCCAGATACCATGAGAGATGTTGCAAAACTTGGTAGAATCCTGGGCCCAAGAGGTCTTATGCCTTCGCCAAAGTCAGGAACTGTAACAAAGGATGTTGGTAGGGTTGTTCGTGAACTCAAAAAAGGTAGAATTGAATTCCGTGTGGATAAAACAGGTAATGTTCATGTCCCAATTGGAAAGGTTTCCTTCGATAACGAGAAACTCAAGGACAACTTCTTGACTTTTATGGAGGAATTGATTAACCTAAGACCCCAATCATTTCGTGGAACTTATGTGAGGTCTGTTCATCTTTCTCCAACTATGGGGCCCAGTGTTGAGGTTGATGTAAATAACATCTACGAGGAACTTAAAAAGAGGGATTAAAAATGGTAAAGCCAGAAAAAATAAAAAAGGTTGAAGAGATCAAAGAGCTTTTGCAAGATGCTAAAGGGTTTTATTTTGCGGATTTTACGGGTTTAACTGTTGCAGAGATTACCGATTTAAGGAGACGTTTGCGTGAGAAAAATGCGAGGATGAAAGTTGTTAAAAACACGATGACGAGGAGGGCGCTTGAGGAGCTTGGTTACGAAGGATTCTCTGAGATACTTGTTGGTCCGAATGCGCTGATTGTTGCTTATGATGATGTTGTAGAGCCTCTTAAATCTGTTTTTGAATTTATCAAAGAGGTAAATAAGACTCAATTAAAGATCGGGTATGTGGACGGGGAAATATACGATGTCAAGGGACTTGAGAAGTTATCTAAATTGCCATCAAAGGATAAATTGAGAGCTCAGGTTGTTGGTACTTTGCAGGCTCCAATTTATGGATTGGTTTGGAGATTAAAAGGTATGTTGACGTCATTTGTAGTAGTTTTAAATGAAATTAAAAAGAAGAAAGAGGAGGTCGAATAATCATGGCCGAAAAGTTAAGCGTTGCCGATATAGTATCTGCCATTGAATCACTAACTGTGGTAGAGTTGAGTGAGCTTATCAAAGAGCTTGAGGACAAGTTTGGTGTGAGTGCAGCTATGCCGGTTGCTGCCGCGCCGGTTGCTGGTGCCGCACCTGCAGCTGCTGGTGCCGAAGAGGCACAAGAGAAAACGGAGTTTGATGTTATCCTTCTTGAAGCTGGACCACAGAAGATTCAAGTTCTCAAAGAGGTTCGTGCAATTACCCAGCTTGGCTTGAAGGAGGCAAAAGCCCTCATAGATAATCTTCCAAAGCCTGTGAAAGAGGGCATTTCAAAGGAAGAAGCAGAGAAGATAAAAGAAGCACTGGAGAAGCTGGGAGCAAAAGTAGAAATAAAGTGAACATAAATATATTCCCGGTCAAAGTATTCCCCTCATTCCAGAAATGGAATTGTAGGGGAATACTGGATTATTATAAATTTGTCGGGAGGTGAAGTTTTAAATTTATGGAATCAACAAAAAGGATCGGTTATAAAGAAGAAAGGTTTCCTATGCCTGACCTTCTCGTTGTTCAGGTGGAATCCTTCAAGAGATTTTTACAGAAGGATATCCCACCTAACAAGAGGTCAAAAGAAGGACTTCAAGGTGTGTTTCTCGAAACTTTCCCTATAGAAGATATCCATGGACGCTATGTTATAGAATTTGTAAGCTATAGAGTGGGTGATCCTAAGTATTCTCCTGATGATTCAAAGGCTAAAAAATTAACTTATGCAGTTCCCGTGTGGGTGACACTAAGGCTTCTTGCCAAGGATGAAGAAACAGGTCAGTTGAAAGAGGCCACCCAGCAGGAAGTTTACCTTTGTGATCTTCCATACATGACCGATAGGGGAACTTTTATAGTTAATGGAGTAGAAAGGGTAATTGTCAACCAGCTCCATAGGTCACCCGGCGTTTATTTTGAAGCGGAATATAAGGGTACAGCTGCCCATCGGGCTCTTCTTGTCCCCTATCGTGGTCCATGGATCGAGTTTACGATCGATGGGACAAAAGTCTTCGGCATCACAATCTCAAAGAGAAGAAGAATCCCAATCACGAGATTTTTAAGGGCATTTGGTTACAACACAGTTGAAAAAATGATTGAGGTCCTTTTCGGGGACCTCATAGAAAAGAAAAAGGTAATAGATCTTGAGCCTGAAACTTATTTGCTCGCAAAAGATGTCATCGATGAGGAGACTGATGAAGTTCTCTTTGAAGCTGGAACGGTGATTGATGAAGATGTGAAGAATAAAATAATATCAAGACTTAAAGATGAGGTTTATGTCCTTAATGTGAATGAAACAGGTGCCGATGTTTTTCTCGCAACGTTGAGACAGGACAGAATTAAAGATGAGTTAAACGCACTTGGAAATATTTATAGGACTTTAAGATACACACCTCCAAAAGATGAAGAGGAAGCAAGACAGTACATTCATGATTTCTTTTTCTCACCACAGAGATTTTTCCTTGGTAAAGTTGGTAGATTTAAGCTCAATACAAGACTCGAATTGAACGTGGACCCGGACAAAGACGTCCTGACAATGGACGATATTATCGCTATAATGCGAAGACTGATTAAGCTGTATCTCGGAGAAGAGCACAGCGACGATGTAGATGATCTTGCCAATAGAAGGGTGAGAAGAGTTGGAGAGTTATTATACGAGCAGTTTAGAATTTCAATGTTGAGGCTTGCCAGAGTCATCAAAGAAAGGATGCTGCTTGGTAAAGAAGAGGATATGACTCCCAAGAAGCTTGTCAACCCTCGACTTGTCAGTTCGAGTATCCTTTCTTTCTTTACCACAGATAGACTTTCTCAGTTCCTCGATCAGACCAATCCGCTATCTGAGTTAACTCACAAAAGGAGGCTTTCGGCACTTGGAAAAGGTGGTTTAACACGTGAAACAGCAGGATTTGAAGTTCGTGATGTGCATCCATCTCACTATGGAAGATTGTGTCCGATTGAGACTCCCGAAGGTCAGAATATTGGTCTCATCACCTCTTTAACAACTTATGCAAAAATTAATGAAATGGGGTTTATCGAAACCCCACTTATAAGGGTTAAAAATGGTTATTTGACTGATGAGATAATCGAACTTGCTCCGTATGAAGAGAGGAATTATAAGATTGCTCCCGCTGATACACCTGTTGATCCCGAGACGGGTCAGATTATCCCGGAAAAGGTCTGGGTAAGACATGCTGGCGCTTACCCGGTTGTTAACCGTGAGGAGGTCGATTTTATCGACGTTTCACCGAGGCAGCTTGTATCTGCCTCAGCGTCTCTGATTCCATTCCTTGAGCACGATGATGCTAACCGTGCATTGATGGGATGTAACATGCAGCGTCAGGCTGTTCCACTTCTTGAAACTGAACCACCGATTGTCGGAACAGGTATGGAAAGGAAAATTGCATACGACTCCGGCGCTGTTGTAAAGGCGGAACGGGATGGTACGGTTATTAAAGTCGATGCCAATGAAATTGTTGTAAGGCCAAGAAGAAGAGGAAGGAGAAAGAGCCTATTTGAAGAAAATATCGATGTGTACAAGCTGGCTAAGTTCCAAAGATCAAATCAGAATACGATTCTAAATCAGAGACCACTTGTTAAGGTTGGAGATAAGGTTAAAAAAGGCCAGGTTATAGCTGACGCCTCCTCAACGAAAAATGGCGAACTTGCACTTGGTAAGAATCTCCTTGTTGCGTTTGTTCCCTGGTTCGGATACAACTTTGAGGACGCAATAATAATTTCTGAGAGAGTGGCAAGAGATGATGTGTTTACATCTATTCATATTCTGGAATTTGAGGTTGAGGTGAGAGAAACTAAACTTGGCCCTGAGGAAGTCACACGTGATCTGCCGAATGTCCCTGAAGAGATGCTTAAAAATCTTGACGAGAACGGAATTGTTCGGATTGGGGCTGAAGTAAAACCTGACGATATCCTTGTGGGAAAAATTTCACCCAAGGGTGAGAGGGAGCTTTCACCGGAAGAAAAGCTTATTTACGCGATATTCTCTGAGAAAGCGAAGGATGTTAGAGATACATCTAAAAGGGTACCCCCTGGTGTCACTGGTGTGGTCGTGGATGTAGTTGTCCTTTCAAGGAAAAAAGACGATCCGCTATCCATTAGAATTGCAAGAGAGAAAAAGCAGGAAGCTGAGAGAAGAGCCCTCGAGAGAGAGAGGGTTTTAAAAGAGAGGTTTGTTGAAATTGCCAAGGATATTTTACTTGGTGAAAAGGCTGCCAAAGATATTTATTCCAAAGGTGGAAAACTTGTGATTCAGGAAGGGCAAACTTTTGATGAAAAATTCTTTGAAGAAGTAAACCTGCTCGATCTCGATTTTCCTGAACACTTTATTGAAAATGCAGAGAAAGAGGATCAGTTTACCGATGTGCTATATCAGATAAAGACATCTCTCCAGAATTTGACGGATCAGCTTGAAAATGAGCTTGAACAAATTGAGAGAGGGGATGAGTTACCACCAGGTGTTCTTCAGTTAATAAGGGTTTACGTTGCTCAGAAGAGGAAGATCCAGGTCGGTGATAAACTTTCAGGAAGGCATGGAAATAAGGGAGTTGTCTCAAAGATTGCTTCAATGGAAGATATGCCATTTCTTGATGACGGTACGCCGGTTGATATAGTTTTGAATCCTCTTGGTGTTCCTTCACGTATGAATGTGGGGCAGATTCTGGAAACGATTCTCGGTTGGGCAGGAAAGGAAAAGGGAGTTTACTATGCAGCCCCTGTTTTCCAGTCTATGACGATAGAAGACATTAGAAAAGAGCTCGAATCCGCTGGACTACCCGGTGATGGGAAGGTAAGGGTCCGCGACGGCAGGACTGGGGAATATTTTGATTTTCCAGTGACTGTAGGATATATCTACATGATGAAGCTGATCCACATGGTGGAGGACAAGGTCCATGCCCGTGCAACCGGACCATATTCACTCATTACTCAGCAGCCGGTTGGTGGAAAATCACACTTTGGAGGCCAGAGATTTGGCGAGATGGAAGTCTGGGCGCTTGAAGCTTATGGCGCAGCCTACACACTCCAGGAAATGCTAACGGTAAAATCAGATGACATTAAAGGGAGAAACCAACTATATCAGGCAATTATTAAAGGTGAGGAATCGCCGGAACCAGGTTTACCAGCTTCATTCGATGTGTTGCTGAAGGAACTTAGAGGCCTTGCACTCGATGTTGAAATTATTGTTGAAGAATAAAACAAAAGGGGGTAATAAAAGTGGCTGATATAAACCCCAAAGATTTAGTTGCGATTAGATTAAAATTGGCTTCTCCGGAGGCCATTCGTAGTTGGTCATACGGGGAAGTTAAACGTGCTGAAACAATTAACTATAGAACTCAAAAACCTGAAAGAGACGGATTGTTCTGCGAAAGAATTTTTGGGCCTGTAAAAGATTATGAGTGTGCCTGTGGTAAGTACAAAGGGAAAAGGTATAAGGGTATAATTTGTGATCGTTGTGGAGTTGAAGTTACAACCTCTGCTGTCAGAAGAGAGAGGATGGGGCACATTGAACTCGCTGTACCTGTTGCCCACATCTGGTACTACAAGGTCCCCCCATCCATGATTGGGCTTTTACTCGACCTTACGATAAGACAGCTTGAAGATATTCTTTACTACGATTCTTATATTGTTACAGATCCCGGTGATACACCTCTTGTAAAAGGGCAGGTACTTACTGAGGCGGAGTTTAGACAGGCACTTGATGAATATGGAGAAGGCGAATTTGAGGCTTCAATGGGTGCTGAGCCGCTCAAAAAATTACTTTCTGAGCTCGACCTTGAGGAGATGGCGATTACACTCAGAACCCAGATGAAGCTGGAGCGCTCCCCACTCAGAATGAGTAAAATTCTCAAAAAACTCAGGATCGTTGAATCTTTTCTCAATTCGGGATCGCGTCCTGAATGGATGATTCTTGAAGTGCTACCCGTGATTCCACCTGATCTAAGACCTCTTGTTCCACTCGATGGAGGTAGATATGCAACAAGTGATCTAAATGACCTTTACAGACGTGTGATAACGAGAAACAACCGTCTCAAGAATATGATTGAACTTAATGCGCCTGAAATCATTTTGAGAAATGAGAAGAGGATGCTTCAAGAGGCCGTTGATGCACTTCTTGATAATTCCAGAAGAAGAAGACCAGTCGTGGGTCGCGGCGGTAGAAAGCTCAAATCTCTCTCTGATATTTTGAGGGGGAAGAAAGGGCTTCTAAGGAGAAATCTTCTTGGAAAACGTGTTGATTACTCCGGTAGATCTGTGATTGTGGTCGGTCCCGAGCTCAAGCTTCATCAGGTCGGCTTGCCAAAGGAAATGGCTATCGAATTGTTTAAACCTTTTGTAGAACATAAGCTTGAAGAATCTGGACTTGCCCAGTCTATCAGATCTGCAAGAAGACTCCTTCAGCAGAGACATGAAGGGGTATGGGAACTGCTTGAGGAGGTTGTTAAAGATCATCCGGTTCTTTTGAACCGTGCTCCGACACTTCATAGGGTTTCAATTCAAGCTTTTGAGCCTGTTCTCGTAGAGGGTAAGGCCATCAAATTGCATCCACTTGTGTGTAATGCTTATAATGCGGACTTTGATGGTGATCAGATGGCCGTATTCGTCCCAATCTCACTTGAAGCACAGCTTGAAAGCTCCACTCTTTTGCTCTCTGTTAACAATATTCTTTCACCAGCCCACGGTAAACCCCTCGCTTCTGCATCCCAGGATATGGTTATTGGAATCTACTATATCACCAGGATGAAAAAAGGAGCCAGAGGTGAGGGAACAAGATTCGCCTCCATCGATGAGGCCAGAATCGCTTACAACAACGGGCTTATAGATCTTCATGCAGAAATTGAAGTCCCTATCAACGGTGAATATATAAAAACCACGATGGGACGCATAATTTTTAATGATATTGTTCCCGAAGGAATGGAATATATAAATTCGAATCTTGGCAAAAAGGAAATTCAAAATCTCGTCTGGACTATTCATAAAAGGTTTGGGAATAAAGTCACTGCAAAGTTCCTTGATGACATGAAGAATCTCGGTTTCTCTTACGCCACAAAATCTGGCCTCACTTTTGGAATCGATGATATGATTGTTCCGGAAGAAAAGGAAGAGATTATTCGAGAAGCGATGGAGGAACGTGAGAAGGTAGAACTTGGTGCGCAGAAAGGTTTAATTTCGAGAATTGAAAGATATCAGAAGATTCTGGATATATGGACACGGGCTACTGAAGAAGTTAAAGAAGCAATGTTTGAAAAGATTGAAAAAGATAAGGATGGATTTAATCCGATCTACATGATGGTTACGTCGGGCGCGAGAGGTAATATTGATCAGGTGAGACAGCTTGCTGGTATGAGAGGACTGATGGCGAGACCAAGAAAAGGACGTGAGAGTGTCGGTGAATTTATTGAGACACCGATTATTTCAAACTTTAAAGAAGGTCTACGTGTGCTGGAGTACTTTATATCTACCCATGGTGCACGTAAAGGATTGTCTGATACGGCGTTGAAGACGGCAGATGCAGGTCATTTGACAAGAAGACTGGTTGACGTTGCCCAGGAGGTTGTCATCACAGAAGAGGATTGCGGCACTATTATGGGGAGAAGAATATCTGCTCTGAAAGATGGCGAAACAGTGATTGAACCGCTCTCAGAGAGGATTGTTGGACGTGTCTCCGTTGATAGAGTCGTGCATCCAATAACTGGCGAGGTCATTGTGGATTATAATGAGGAGATTACAGAGGAAGCAGCCAGAAAGATCGAAGAGGCCGGAATTGAATCCATTGAGGTGAGAACAGTATTGAGATGTGAAGCAAAGCACGGTGTTTGCGCTAAATGCTATGGTAGAAACCTTGCAACAGGACGGATGGTGGAAATTGGCGAAGCGGTCGGAGTCATGGCAGCACAGTCAATTGGTGAGCCCGGTACACAGTTGACCCTTAGAACGTTCCACACAGGTGGCGCCGCCGAACGTATTGCTGAAGAAGTTAGACATGTGGCACCATTTGATGGAACCGTCGAATTTGTTAATCTAAAAACAGTTAAAAGATCAAATGGTTCTGTCGTCTCCCTTTCCAAAAAAGGAAAAATTATTGTTAGACATGATGACGTCTCAAGAGAGTTTGGCGTCCCGTATGGTGCAAATATACTCGTTGATGATGGAGAAAAGGTGAAGAAAGGACAACCGCTTGTCGAATGGGAACCTTATTCCCTTCCTATCCTCGCTACGAGATCCGGTAAGGTTAAATTCAGAGATCTTGTTGAGGGGATAACGCTAAGAGAAACGTATGAAGAGGGCAAGATAGAAAGGGTTATTGAGATTGATAAACATAAACGTTACTTCCCGACAGTTCTTATCGTTGATCCGCAGACAGAAGAGGTGATTGAAGAGATTCCGCTCGTCCATGAAGCAAGACTTGCGGTTAAAGAGGGTGAGGAAGTATATCCAGGAGAAATTGTTGCGAGAGTACCACGTGAAGCTGGAAAAACGAAGGATATCACAGGTGGTTTGCCACGAGTTGAAGAACTGTTTGAGGCGCGCTCTCCCAAAGATAAAGCAATTGTTGCAGAGATCGACGGAACGGTGGAAATTAATCCACCTGAAAAAGGTTACTTCCGGATCCGAATAGTTCCAGATGCGGGTGAGCCGAGGGAATACCTGATTCCGTTTGGTAAGTATCTCCTTGTTGGTAATGGAGAGAGAATCCAGGCTGGTGAGCCTCTTACAACTGGTCCCATTGATCCTCATGACATATTAAGAATCAAAGGAAAGGATTATGTGCAGGAGTTCCTCCTCGATCAGATTCAGGAAGTGTACAGACTCTCAGGTGTGAAAATTGATGACAAACATATTGAAATTATTGTCCGTCAGATGATGAGAAAAGTGAAGATAGAGAATCCTGGAGACACAAAGTTCATTCAGGGGGATATAGTTGATTTCATTAAAGTTATCGAGGAAAACGAGGAAGTGAGAAAGAGAGGTGGAAAACCTGCGCAGTACGAGCCCATACTACTTGGAATCACAAGGGCATCTCTTGCGACAGAGAGCTTCATTTCTGCTGCTTCGTTCCAGGAGACTACAAAGGTACTTGCAAATGCAGCAGTTGCGGGAAAGGTTGATGAATTAAGAGGTTTAAAGGAGAATGTAATCATTGGAAATCTAATTCCAGCAGGAACTGGACTGAGGGAATACAGAGATATCGTTGTGGGTGAAGAGGAAGTGCCTGAAGAGGAGAAAGAAGGAGAGGAACTTCAGGCAGCTGGATAGAGGCGAGAAGGTGGGGGGCATTTTGCGAAGCAAAATGCCCCCCACCATTTTAAATTTTACTTGACAGAAACTTTTAAATCGGTTAATTAATTAACCTTACTCGAAGATAAAGGAGGAATTGTATGCCAACAATTAATCAATTGATAAGGCATCCGAGAAAGCCGAAGACGAAAAAGTCGAAGTCTCCAGCGCTTGAGGGTAATCCTCAAAAACGTGGGGTGTGTATCAGGGTTTATACAACCACACCCAAAAAGCCAAATTCCGCACTGAGGAAGGTGGCCAAGGTGAGACTGACTAATGGAAAAGAAGTTGTGGCTTATATACCTGGTGAAGGACACAATTTGCAGGAACACTCTGTGGTTCTTGTGAGAGGTGGTCGTGTGAAAGATCTTCCTGGTGTTAAGTATCATATTGTGAGAGGTAAATACGACGCTGCGGGTGTTGAAGGTAGAAGAAATTCAAGGTCTTTATACGGAACAAAAAGGCCCCGTTCATAATTCCCGGGAGATGAAATTATGAGAAGAAGAAGAGCACCGGAGAGACATATAGCACCTGACCCAAAATACGGGTCAGTAATAGCAGCTAAATTTATCAACAATTTGATGTGGGATGGGAAAAAGGCCCTTGCACAGAAAATTTTCTACAGGGCCCTTGAATATATTGAGGAGAAAACGGGACAGAATGGGTATGAAGTGTTTGAAAAAGCTATAGAAAATGTGAAGCCCAAGCTCGAGGTGAGGCCTCGTAGGGTTGGTGGTGCGACGTATCAGGTACCAGTTGAAGTGAGGCCCAAGAGACAGCTCTCTCTCGCAATTAAGTGGATTATTAAGGCTGCAAGAGGGAGAGGTGAAAGAAGAATGTTTGAAAGACTCGCAAATGAGTTAATAGAGGCCTCAAAAGGTACCGGCGCCGCTATGAAGATCAGAGAAAATACCCATAAAATGGCTGAGGCCAATAAGGTATTTGCTCACTTCAAGTGGTGATAATGTATGAGTGGTGACACTAAACCGCATAACAAATATGAACTTGACAAAATTAGAAATATCGGTTTTGCCGCTCACATTGATGCAGGCAAAACCACAACCACAGAACGTATTCTTTACTATACTGGAAGAGTTCATAGAATAGGGGAAGTTGATGAAGGTAGTGCCACCACCGATTGGATGATTCAGGAAAGGGAGAGGGGGATTACCATCGTCAGTGCTGCAACAACGGTTTACTGGAAAGGATATCGGATAAATATTATTGATACTCCAGGCCACGTTGACTTTACAGCAGAAGTTGAAAGATCTTTGAGGGTCCTTGATGGCCTTATTGTTATTTTTGACGGTGTAGCTGGTGTGGAGCCACAATCCGAAACTGTCTGGCATCAGGCTGATAAATACAATGTTAGAAGAATTGCCTATATAAATAAACTCGATAGGTTGGGTGCTGATCCCATAAAGGTCGCTCGTATGATCGAGGAGAGGTTTAAAGTTAAAACTCTTTTGCTTGAGCTACCTGTGGGAATCGAGAGCTCTTTCACTGGGGTAATCGATCTTGTCGAACTAAAGAAATATACCTGGGATGATAGAATTGATCCAACCGGTGAAAAGTTCAAAGTTGAGGATATTGAGCTCGATGGGAAGATTGCCGAAACTTATGAAAATCTAATCTTTCATCTTTCAGAATTCGACGAAGGCATACTCGATGAATTTGAGGAAAATGGCAGGGTTAATCCCGATAGATTAAGGAGAGCTATTAGACAGGGGACGCTTGAGCAGAAATTTGTCCCTGTACTGATGGGAGCTTCGCTAAAAAATAAGGGGATTCAACCCCTTATTGATGCCATTGTTTCTTATCTTCCATCTCCTCTTGATATGCCTCCAATAGTAGGTGTCAATCCAAAAACAGGTGAAAGGCTTGAGAGAAAACCTGATCCTGATGAGCCGTTTACTGCAGTTGTCTTCAAAATTCAGCTTGATAAACATGCAAATAAGTTATTTTTAACAAGGGTTTACTCAGGTTCACTCAGGGTTAATAAAAGGGTTCTTGTAAATAATAGCGGTGAAGTAGGAAGAGTGACAAGAATTTATCTCATGCATGCTAATAAGAAGGAGCCTGTTAATTTCGCGAGAGCTGGTGAAATAGTTGCACTTGTTGGTTTAAAGACTGCTAAAACCGGTGACACATTGTCCGATCCGGATCATCCCATTTTATTAGAGGGGATGAGTTTTCCAGAGCCGGTTATTTCGCTTTCAATTGAGCCCAAATCTGCGAAGGATGAAGAAAAGCTTGAAGTTACATTGAAAGAGATGTCTATTGAGGACCCTACATTCAGAATAGAGAGAGATAGAGAGACAGGACAGTTGCTTGTCTCAGGGATGGGTGAGCTTCATCTTGATATAATCGTTGATAGATTAAGGAGGGACTTTGGACTTGAGGTTAGGACGGGTAAACCTCAGGTTGCATATCGTGAGACAATTACGCAACCGGTAAAGATCGAGAGGACAGTTGATAAAGAGATTGGAGGCGTGAGACATAAGGGTGGAGTAGAGCTTGAACTTACACCGAGGAATATGGGGGAAGGCAATTATGTGGAGATTGAAGTTGAGGGTTTGAATGAGGAGATTCAGGAAGTTTTAAATTCAGCCATAGAGGAAGCACTTTATTACGGTCCATTGATGGGCTACAAAGTTGTGGACGTAGGCATTAAAATATTAAAGGTATTAATAGGAGAGGAGTATACTCCCCTGGGCACGAGGCTTGCCGTCCTGCGGGCAATGCAGGATGGTTTAAGAGAGGGAAAGCCCATATTACTTGAGCCAGTTGTAGATCTTGAGATCATTCTTCCCCAGGAATTTGTGGGGAATGTTGTCGCAGATCTTGGGTCCAGGGGTGGCGAACTCGTGAGAATAGAAGCTCTGGGTGAAGTCTTGCAGAAAGTTGTTGCAAGGGTCGCCCTGAGGAAAATTTTTGGCTATTCAACAACATTGCGGTCCCTGACACAGGGGCGTGGTAACTTCTGGATGAAACTTTCTCATTTCGCGCCTGTGCCAGAGGACGAGCTGGAGAAAATTTTAGTATTACAATAAGCAACGGAGGTGTAAGATATGTCTAAGCCAAAATTTGAAAGGAAGAAGCCACACATAAACGTTGGAACAATTGGTCATGTTGACCACGGAAAGTCTACACTGACCAGTGCTATAACAAAGTACCTGTCCTTCAAAGGACTTGCAGAGTACATCCCGTTTGATGCTATCGACAAGGCACCGGAGGAGAAGGCTCGTGGGATCACTATCAACCTCGCTCACATTGAGTATGAGACCGAGAAAAGACACTATGCTCATATCGATTGTCCAGGACACGCTGATTACATCAAGAATATGATTACTGGTGCAGCCCAGATGGATGGTGCCATTCTCGTGGTAGCTGCAACTGATGGTCCCATGCCTCAGACAAGAGAGCACATCCTTCTCGCAAGACAGGTTAACGTTCCTTATATCGTTGTTTATATGAACAAAGTTGATATGGTTGACGATCCAGAGATTCTTGACCTTGTTGAGCTGGAAATCAGAGACCTTCTTAACAACTATGAATTCCCGGGTGATGAGGTCCCTATTATTAGAGGATCAGCTCTCAAAGCTCTTGAGTGTGAAAGTGAAGATTGTGAGTGGTTTAAATCTATCAAGGAACTCCTTGACGCAATGGACGAATACATCCCTGAGCCCAAGAGAGAGATTGACAAACCATTCCTAATGGCAATCGAGGATATCTTCTCTATTACAGGGCGTGGTACTGTGGTGACAGGAAGGGTTGAGCGTGGTGTTTTGAAGCCGGGTGAAGAGGTTGAAATTGTTGGTTTCAGAGACAAGCCAATTAAAACAGTGGTTACATCCATTGAGATGTTCAGGAAGATTCTCGATGAAGCAAGAGCTGGTGACAATGTTGGACTTCTTCTGAGAGGAATTAAAAAAGACGACGTCGAAAGAGGAATGGTTGTTGCGAAACCTGGTTCTATTACCCCTCATAAGAAGTTTAAGGCACAGGTCTACGTATTGAAGAAAGAGGAAGGTGGAAGGCATACGCCGTTCTTCACAGGATACAGACCGCAGTTCTATTTTAGAACGACGGATGTAACCGGGACTATCAAGCTGCCAGAGGGTCGTGAGATGGTTATGCCAGGTGACCATGTTAATCTTGAGGTTGAGCTTATTGAGCCAGTGGCTCTTGAGGAAGGACTCAGATTCGCAGTTAGAGAAGGCGGAAGAACTGTGGGTGCTGGAGTCGTAACCGAGATTATAGAGTAAAATGATTGAAGGAAAGATAAGGATAAAACTCAAGTCATTTGACCCGGCCTTGATAGATAGGTCGGCGAAAAGGATAACGTTGACTGCCAAGAGAACCGGGGCTGAGGTGTCCGGACCGATCCCTCTACCGACAAAGAGGACACTCTTTTCGGTCATCAGGTCACCTCATGTCCACAAGCGTTCTCAGGAGCAGTTTGAGCTGAAGATTCACAAAAGACTCATCGAGATCAGGAAACCCACACAGGAAACCATTGATAAGTTATCCAGGCTGGATTTGCCAGCTGGTGTAGACGTTGAAATTAAGGTGGTGTAAAAATGGAAGGAATAATTGGTAGAAAGCTGGGAATGACCCAGATCCCTACCGAAGACGGCTCAATAACGGCTGTTACCGTTATTGAAGCCGGCCCCTGTTACGTCCTTCAGGGGAAGACCGTTGAGAAGGACGGTTACAACGCAATCAAAGTGGCTTTTGGAGAGGTTCCCAAGAAGAGGCTTTCGAAGCCTCTTCTTGGTGAACTCGTTAAAGCACTTGGCGAGAATAGGGAAACTTATCCGGCTCAAAAAATCACTGAATTTAAGGTTGAGGATCCCTCTAAGTTTGAGCCAGGCCAGGAAATAAAAGTCACTGATGTCTTTAAAGAAAACGAGTTTGTCGATGTAACAGGGATTTCTAAAGGTAAGGGATTCCAGGGTGTTATGAAAAGGTGGGGCTTTCATGGAGGCCCCAAATCGCATGGCTCTAAGTTTCATAGAGCTCCAGGTTCCATCGGTCAAACTACTGACCCCGGCCGAGTGTGGAAGGGAAAGAAGATGGCTGGACACATGGGTAATAGAAGGGTCACTGTTCTTAACCTTCAGGTTGTTAAAATCTATCCTGAGAAAAATCTAATTCTGGTAAAAGGTGCAGTTCCTGGCGCGAATGGTAGCATAGTTGTACTTAGGAAGACAAGAAGACCTAAACCCAATAAACCCGTTATCCAGGCTCTCGGATCTAAGAAAAAAGAGGAGAATGAATCATGAAGGCTCCACTATTTAACGCTAATGGTGAAAAGATAGACACGATCGAATTGCCAGAAGTGGTCTTTGGAGTGAAACCAAAGAAGGCTGTCCTATGGGAAGTTGTGAGAATGTATCAGGCAAACAAGAGACGTGGAACCCATAAAACGAAGTCACGGAGCGAACTTTCATACTCAACGGCCAAGTTGTTTCCTCAAAAAGGACTCGGAAGAGCGAGACACGGTTCAAGATCTGCCAACATTTTTGTTGGTGGTTATAAGGCATTTGGTCCGAAACCTCGCGACTATAGTTACAGTGTTCCTAAAAAGGTAAAGAAGCTTGCTTTAAAAATGGCACTCTCTGATAGGGCTATGGCGCGTCGGGTTTTTATCATGGAAAAAGTTGGTTTTGAAACTCCAAAAACCAGGAATATGGTAAACCTGATCAGTAAAATTGGACTCGACAGTAAAAAGGTTGTTTTCGTACTTGGCGAATACAATAAAAACGTGTACTTATCAGGCAGGAACATACCTAAAGTGGATGTGAAACTTGCTAAGGATCTAAATGCACTTGACGTGTTGAATTACGAGTACGTTGTGCTGGAGCAGGAAAGCCTGAAAACACTTGAGGAGAGGCTGTCATGAAAGATCCAAGAGATATAATTATCAGACCCATACTTACTGAAAAGGTTACATTTTTGAGAGAGAAGCTTGGAAATTACTATGCCTTTGAAGTAGCGAAAGATGCTAATAAACCACAGATCAAGAAGGCGATAGAGGAGCTCTTTAAAGTGAAGGTTGAGGACGTGAAAATTGTGAATATGAAAGGAAAACCAAGGAGAGTGAGGCGGGCGCCAGGCTATACAAGATCATATAAAAAAGCTTACGTTAAGCTAAGAAAAGGTGAAAGAATTGAAGGATTAGAAGGAGTGTGATTTAAATGGGCATTAAGAAGTATAAACCATACACGCCGTCGAGACGCTTTATGAGCACAGTTGATTATAGCGAGCTGACTAAGAAGGAGCCAGAGAAGTCTCTTACAGAAACTTTGCCAAAGACCGGTGGAAGAAACAACCTGGGGCGGATAACAATTAGATTTAGAGGTGGCGGAAATAAGAGAAAGTACAGGATTATTGATTTTAGGAGAGAAAAATTTGGAATCCCTGCGAAAGTTAAATCAATCGAATATGATCCATTCAGGACAGCATGGATTGCTCTCCTGCAGTATGTTGATGGTGAGAAAAGGTATATAATAGCGCCCGACGGCTTAAAAGTCGGTGATACAGTGTTGTCAGGCCCGGGAGCGGAGCTAAAGGTCGGAAATGCTCTCCCACTCTCTGAGATACCAGAAGGATGGGAGATACATAATATCGAGCTTGTCCCGGGTAAAGGTGGGCAGCTTGTCCGCTCTGCTGGTACAGCAGCAATAATACTTTCTAAAGAGGGCAAGTATGCTCACGTTCAACTGCCATCTGGAGAAGTGAGATTGATCAACCAGAAATGTCTGGCGACTATTGGTCGTGTCTCTAATGTGGATCACGAAAATGTCGATATTGGGAAAGCTGGAAGAAAGAGATGGTTGGGTAGACGTCCACACGTCAGAGGGATAGTTATGAATCCAGTAGATCATCCCCTCGGTGGAGGAGAAGGTCGTTCTAAAAGCGGTCGTCCACCTTGCAGTCCCTGGGGCCTGGTTGACGGAAAGAAGACAAGGAAAAAGAGAAAACCTTCTGACAGATTTATCGTTAAAAGACGTACTGCCAAGAAGCGGAGGAAATAATAATGGGTAGATCTGTTAAAAAAGGACCGTATGTCGATCCTAAATTGCTTAAGAAAATTCAGGAACTTAATGAGAAAGGTGAGAAAAAGGTGATAAAAACCTGGTCGAGGCGCTCAACTATCCTGCCTGAATTTGTCGGTCATACAATTGCGGTTCACAACGGTAGGAAGTTTATACCTGTTTATATTCATCAGGATATGGTGGGCCACAAGCTCGGTGAATTTGCTCCAACCAGAACTTATAGAGGACACAAGGATATGAAGAAGGCTCAGAAAGGAAAAGTGAGGTAGGTAAGATGGCAGTTGGTAGAGCAGTTTTGAAATATCAAAGAATTTCTCCGAAGAAAGTTAAGCCAGTAATGGATTTGATTCGAGGTAAAAGTGTACCCCAGGCAGAAGCGATACTTGCTTTTTCAAAAAAGAAGGCAGCAAGATTAATTGAAAAGGCATTGAAAGCCGCAGTTGCTTCGTACACTGAGAAACATCAGGTTGAAAAAGAGTTTCTGAGAATAGTTGAAGCCAAGGTTGATAAGGGACCTACAATGAGGAGAATCAGACCAGCATGGCGAGGAAGAGCTGTGTTGATCAGACATAGAATGTCTCATATAACCATTCAAGTCTCTGAATAGGAGGTAATATGGGTCAGAAAGTTCATCCGATCGGATTTAGATTGGGATTTACCAAAGATTGGAAAGCTCACTGGTTTGCAGAGGGTAAGGACCTTGAGGCAAACCTTCAAGAGGACCTTAAAATCAGACAGTATTTGAGGACGAGACTTAAAGATGCCCAGGTCGCGGATATAGTGATTGACCGTGCTGCCGAAAAGTTGAGTATCAATATTTACACGTCAAGACCTGGAGTAGTGATTGGAAGGAGAGGAGCTGAAGTTGAGGTTCTGAGAAGAGAACTCATGGAGTTGACGGGTAAAAGGGATATAAATATCAATGTCCATGAAGTCAGAATACCTGAGATAGAAGCAGAGCTTGTTGCACAATCTATTGCGCAGAAAATTGAGCAGCGTGTTTCTCATAGAAGAGCAATGAAAAGAGCAGTTGACATGGCTATGAGAATGGGAGCAAAGGGGATAAAGGTCCAGACCAAGGGAAGACTCGGTGGCGCTGAAATTGCACGTAAGGAATGGTACAGGAAGGGTCGTGTTCCTCTTCAGACACTCAGAGCTGATATCGATTACGCTGAGGCTACTGCTTATACAAAGTATGGTACAATTGGCGTCAAGGTGTGGATCTATAAAGGTGAAATTCTACCCAAGAAAGGTGTTGAAGAGGAGGAGGTGTATTAAAAATGTTGATGCCAAAGAGGACGAAATATAGGAAGCAGCACAGAGGCCGTAGAAAAGGGAAGGCAACGTCTGGAAATTACATAGCTTTTGGTGAATATGGATTAAAGGCGCTTGAGGCGCACTGGATCACAGGTAATCAGATAGAGGCTGCCCGTCTTGCCATTACAAGGTATCTAAAAAAGGGCGGCAAACTCTGGATAAGGATTTTCCCAGATAAACCTGTGACCAAGAAACCTGCCGAGACACGTATGGGAAAGGGAAAAGGAAATGTTGATCGCTGGGTTGCTGTTGTTAAGCCCGGTAGAATCCTTTTTGAGCTGGCTGGAGTTACAGAGGAGCAGGCTCGAGAGGCATTCAGAAAGGCATCCTTTAAACTTCCCATAAAAACGAGATTTGTGTCTCTTAAGGAAGGAGGAATGTGATGAAGGCAAGAGAACTCAGGGAACTGACCGACGATGAACTGCGGCAGAAGTTGAGTGAGCTGAAGGAAGAACTCTTCAATCTCAGATTCCAGCACGCACAAAAAGCAGAAGTGAAATCTCACATGTTTAAAATGCTGAAAAAGGATATTGCAAGGATACTAACTATTCTGAGGGAGAGAGAACTTCAGCAATCCGGGAGTGAAGTAAAATGAAAGAGAGACGCGGTTTTAGAAAAGAAAGGGTCGGTAAGGTTGTTTCCGATAAAATGAATAAAACCAGGGTCGTGGTCGTAGAGAGAATTGTTAAACACCCTCTCTACAAAAAGTACATTAAGGTCAGAAAAAAGTACTATGTCCACGATGAGCACAATGAGTCGAGAGAGGGGGATGTTGTGAGAATTATGGAGACCAGACCCCTTTCGAAAACAAAGAGATGGAGACTCGTTGAGATTCTCAGGAAGGCTGAACGTCCAGAAGAACAGTTGAACAAGGAGGAAGAAAAATGATACAGGATTTCACAAGATTAAAGATTGCTGACAATACTGGTGCCCAGGAGGCAATGGTGATAAAAGTTTTAGGTGGCTCAAGAAGAAAATATGCTTATGTTGGTGATGTAGTGGTTGTTACGATTAAGGAAGCGGTTCCAGGCTCTTCAGTAAAGAAAGGTGATGTGATGAAAGCTGTGATTGTGAGAACGAGGAAGGAAATGCGTAGAAAGGATGGTACATATATCAAGTTTGACGATAATGCTGCTGTTCTGATTGATCAATACAATGATCCCAAAGGTACGCGCGTGTTCGGCCCGGTGGCAAGAGAGTTAAGAGAAAGAAGATTCATGAAAATTGTGTCTCTCGCTCCGGAGGTGGTCTAAATGGCTGCGAAGATCAAAAAGGGTGATACCGTCCTCGTGGTAAAGGGTGACCACAACAGGACGAGAGGAAAGATTGGGAAAGTAATTAAAGTTTTTCCAGAGACAAATAGAGTTATCGTTGAGGATGTTAATAAGGTTAAAAAACATCAGAGAAGAACTTCACCTGAAGAACCACATGGTATAATTGAAATGGAGGCACCGGTCCATATTTCCAACGTCAGATTGATTTGTCCCAACTGTGGAAATCCTACACGTGTCGGCTTCAAATTCCTTGAGGATGGGAGAAAGGTAAGGTACTGTAAAAAATGTGGTGAGGTGATCGAATAATGTCCAGATATTTACAGGAATACAAGGAAAAGATTAGACCGAAATTGATGAAGGAGCTTGGCTATAAGAACATTCACCAGGTACCAAGGATTGAAAAAGTTGTTGTGAACGTAGGTGTGGGAGAAGCTGTTCAGGATCCCAAGATACTTGATGTAATTGCGGAAGACCTTGCAATGATTACAGGCCAGAGACCAGTTGTCAGGAGAGCGAGAAAGGCGGTCGCGGCTTTCCATTTGAGAAAGGGAATGCCGATTGGTTTGAAAGTTACGCTTCGTGGTAGAATGGCACACGATTTTCTCGATAGGTTGATTAATTTTGCTCTACCTCGTGTAAGGGACTTTAGGGGACTCCCGAGAGATTCCTTTGATGGTAGAGGAAACTACAATTTTGGGTTAAATGAACATACAGTTTTCCCGGAAATTGACATTGATAAAGTTAAAAAAGTATTTGGTATGGATATTGCGATTGTTACCACTGCGGAAACCGATGAAGAGGCCATGCGTCTCCTTGAAGAATTTGGTTTTCCGTTTGAGAGGAGGTCATAATGGCGAGGAAAGCAAAGGTCGTAAAGACTTTTATGAAAGAGCCGAAATACAAAGTCAGGCACAGGAATAGATGTAAAAGATGCGGTAGACCTCACGGCTATATTAGAAAATTCGGTCTGTGCCGAATTTGCTTTAGAGAGCTTGCATTAAAGGGAGAAATCCCTGGTGTTAAAAAGGCAAGCTGGTGAGGAGGTTGGTAGAATGAATACAGATCCAATTGCCGATATGCTCACCAGGATTAGAAATGCCGTAAGGAATAGAAAAGAAGAGGTTGTTGTCGAACCTAAGTCAAAGTTAAAACTGGAAATACTGAAGATTTTAAAGCGAGAAGGATTTATCGAGGATTATCAGGTAATTTCAGAGGAAAAAGGTGGCAAGATTAAGGTGGTCCTGAAGTATGATGAATATGGAGAGCCTGTCATTGAAGATCTGCAGAGAATTTCTAAACCATCGAGAAGAATCTATGTAAGCTCTGACAGAATTCCCTGGGTAAAAAACGGAATGGGTATAGCTATAATCTCGACTTCTCAGGGTCTTCTTACTGATCGTGAAGCAAGAATGAGAAAAATTGGTGGCGAGTTAATGCTCTATGTGTGGTAAGGAGGTATAGAGATGTCAAGAATAGGGAAGATGCCGATAGAAATACCAGAAGGTGTTACCGTCGAATACAAGGATGGTTTAATTAAAGTTAAAGGTCCAAAAGGCCAGCTTGAATTTAGACCTCATCCCGATATGATAATTGAGTTTAAGGATAAAGAAATTCAGGTTAAGAGGCCAACAGATAAGAAATTCCATAGAGCACTCCATGGCACTACAAGACAGATAATTAACAACATGATTATCGGAGTAAAAGAGGGATTCAAAAAGGAACTCGAAGTACACGGTACAGGTTATAGGGCGAGAATGGAAGGAAAGAATCTCGTATTACAGGTTGGATTTTCACATGATGTAGTTATGACACCTCCTGAAGGGATAACTGTAAAGGTGGAAGGTCAGAACAAGATTATAGTTGAAGGAATAGACAAACAGGCTGTGGGACAATTTGCGGCCAATATAAGGGCTGTGAGGCCACCTGAACCTTACAAGGGTAAGGGTATCAGGTACGTTGGTGAATATGTGAGGAGAAAAGCTGGTAAAGCAGGTGTTAAAGCATAATTTGAGGTGAAAATATGAGACCAGAAATTAAAGTTTGGAGAAGGAAAAGAAGACATTTAAGGGTTAGAAAAAAAGTTAAGGGAACGGAGGAGCGGCCCAGACTTGTTGTTTATAAAAGCAACAAGCATATCTGGGCTCAGATTGTAGTGGATCCTCCGTTAGGGCCGTCTCGTGTGATTACAGGAGCGTCCTCGCTGTCTCCAGAGATTCGCGACTCACTCAAGGAAGTGAAGGGTAAAATCGAAAAAGCCAGGGAAGTAGGAAAGTTGATAGCTAAGCGTGCTATTGAGAAGGGTATTAAAAAGGTAGCTTTTGATCGTGCCGGCTACAAGTACCATGGTAGGGTCAAGGCATTCGCCGATGGCGCGAGGGAAGGCGGCCTTGAATTTTAAAGGGAGTTGAACTATGGCAGAAAGAGGTATAACCGAACTAAACGAGAATGTTGTTGTACTGAGAAGGGTTACCAAAGTAACAAAGGGTGGAAGGAATTTTAAGATCTCAGCGTGGGTAGTCGTTGGTGATGGCCAGGGGAGAGTTGGAATTGGTCATGGTAAGGCCCAGGAAACTCCAGAAGCGATCCAGAAAGCGACAAGGAAAGCGAGGAAGAACCTCGTTCAGGTTCCGATTTTAAATGGTACTCTGCCCCATGAAGTGATTGGAAGAGAGGGCGCAAGTAAGATTCTTCTTAAACCTGCTGCACCAGGAACTGGAATTATTGCTTCACAGCCAGTGCGTGCAATTCTTGAAGCTGCTGGTTACGAGAATGCACTGACGAAGTCCCTTGGTTCCAATAATTCAATTAACATGCTCAAAGCCACTCTAAATGGTCTGTTGAAGCTGAAAAATCCTGAAAAGGTAGCAAAGGTTAGAGGTGTACCATTGAAAAGAATTTTAAGGAGGTATGGCCGTGAAAGAAAAGTACTTGAAGATAACGTTGGTGAGGAGCAGAATAGACCAGAACAAGAAAGCCAAGAGAACGCTTGATGCTCTCGGTTTGAGAAAGATTAACAGTACAACGGTGAAGAGAGATACACCTCAGATCAGAGGAATGATCAATGTTGTTAAACATCTGGTGAAGGTTGAAGAGGTAGAAAAGGAGGAATAGGACTATGTTTGATCTTTCCAATCTGGCACCGGCAAATGGTGCAGTTAAAGAAAAGAAGAGAAAGGGAAGGGGCCCGGGCTCCGGTCTTGGAAAGACGGCTGGATATGGACACAAGGGGCAGAAATCCCGCTCCGGCGGTGCAAAACCAAGATGGTTCGAAGGCGGTCAGATGCCACTATACAGAAGACTGCCCAAACGTGGATTTTCCAATTACCCATTTAAAGTTGTCTATCAGGTAGTTAACCTTGATAAGCTTGAATCAAAATTTGAGGCTGGAGAAAAGGTTACAAAGGTCGAACTTGAAAAAAGAAGATTGATCAGATCAGCAGAGAAACCAGTAAAGATTCTTGCAAGGGGTGAGATTACAAAGGCTCTTGAAGTTGAAGTTGATGCAATTAGTGACAAAGCAAAGGAGAAGATAGAGAAGGCAGGTGGTAAGGTAATTTTGCCAGGTACTAAAAAAGAAGAATCAAAAGAGGAATAAGGGATGCTTCAGAGCGTCGGAAATATAGTAAAAATTAGTGACCTCAGAAAGAAAATAATTTACACTCTTCTTATAATCTTTGTTTATCGAATTGGTACTCATATTCCCCTGCCAGGTGTAGATGCACGAGCCCTTGGTGAATTTTTCAATCAGTTGAGAGGAACAGTTTTTGGACTTTACGACATTTTCGTTGGTGGTGCTCTCTCAAGAGCTGCTGTATTTGGCGTTGGCATCATGCCCTACATCTCGGCCTCAATTGTCATCCAGCTTCTTACTACTGCGTGGCCATACCTTGAAAGGCTCCAAAAGGAAGGTGAGCATGGAAGAAGAAAGATAAATCAATATACCCGTTATCTCACGATAGTAATTGCTGCAATTCAGGCCTTTGGTGTCTCAATATTCCTTCAAAGACTTACGAGTCCTACTGGTGCACCGGTAGTTCCACATCCAGGTCCAGCGTTTATTTTCCTCACGGTTGTTTCTCTTGCTGCCGGATCAATTTTCCTCATGTGGCTTGGTGAGCAGATTACCGATTTCGGAATTGGGAATGGAATTTCTATCATAATTTATGCGGGTACCCTGGATTCGGTTCCAAATGAATTTATGAATACCGTCAGGCTTCTGAAAAGTGGAGGTATTTCTCCCATTACTCTTCTCTTCGTTGCTGTTGTTATGCTTCTTGTTACAGCAGCAGTTGTGGCGGTTACAGAAGCTCAGAGAAGAATTCCGATTCAGTATGCAAAGAGGGTAGTGGGTAGAAGAGTGTATGGTGGTCAATCATCATATCTACCCTTGACTGTGAATACGGCAGGCGTAATTCCGATTATATTTGCACAGGCACTGCTGATGTTTCCAAATACAATAACAACTTTTGTCTCAGCTCCATGGGCTCAAAGTTTCACAAACTGGTTTAGACCAGGTAACCTTGTTTATGATTTGATATACGCAGCTCTAATCATATTTTTTGCATACTACTATACAGCTGTTGTTATGAATCCTAAGGATCTTGCGGACAATCTTCAGAGATATTCTGGATTTATCCCGGGTGTGAGACCCGGCCCCAAAACTGCTGAATATATAGACACAATTATGACGAGAATCCTGTTACCAGGTGCAGTTTTCTTTGCAATCATAGCAATTTTACCCTGGTATCTTATCAGATGGACAAATATTCCTTTCTACTTTGGAGGTACAAGACTTCTGATTATTGTGGGTGTGGCTCTTGAAATTATGCAGAAAATAGAAGCTCAGCTCATTATGAGACAGTATGAGGGGTTATTGAAGAAAGGGAGATTGAGAGGATGGCGGTTCTAAATTTCGTATTCCTTGGTCCCCCTGGTGCAGGTAAGGGGACCCAGGCTGATATAATTGCTAAAAAACACGGTCTTGTGAAAATTTCTACGGGCGATATTCTCCGTGCAGCCGTGAAGAATGGCACTGAACTTGGTAAACTTGCTGATGAATACATGAAAAGAGGGGAGCTCGTACCGGATGAAGTTATGCTCGGACTGATAGAGGAACAACTTGCTGATATTGATAGAGGATTTATCCTCGATGGTTTTCCAAGAACCGTAAAGCAAGCTGAAGGACTCGATGAATTACTTAAAAAGAAAAATTTGCCCTTAAAAGCTGTTATCTTACTCGATGTCCCTGATGACGAAATTGTAAAAAGGCTCAGTGCAAGGAGAGTCTGTCCCAACTGTGGAGCTGTTTATAATCTTCTGTTTAATCCACCTAAGGAAGATGAAATATGTGATATTTGTGGCACTAAACTTATCCAGAGAAAGGATGATAATCCTGAGACCATTAAAAGAAGGTTGGATGTTTACCGGGAGCAGACCTCTCCACTGATAGATTACTATCAGGCAAAGGGTTTACTTGTTAAAATTGATGGAACTGGTAAGCCAGAGCGTATAACAGAGGCTATTGAGGAAGTGATTTTTAAATGATTCTGATCAAAACAGATGAAGAAATTGAGGGAATAAGAAAGGCGGCGCGGGTGGTGGCTGAGGTTCTTGAGTACTCAAGAGAGATAATAAAACCGGGTGTTAT
>CAYNMM010000041.1:0-31379 GCA_964398355.1 uncultured bacterium | reverse complement strand
CAGATGATCAATTTTCCGGTGGCTGGTGGAACAAGTGGACACCTCGTTGGTGGAACATTACTCGCGATATTATTTGGTCCTTATGTTGCAAGTATAATTATGTCAACAATACTTATTGCGCAATCTTTACTGTTTGCAGATGGAGGAATCACAGCCCTCGGGGCAAATATTCTTAACATGGGAATTATTGCTCCTATTGTAGGGTACGTGATTTACAAATCCCTCCATAAATGGCATTTTAGGGCATCTATTTTCATAGCATCATGGGTTTCTATTGTTCTATCGGCGGCTGCATGTGCATTTGAATTGTCCCTATCTGGAACAATTCCATTAAAAGTATCTCTCCCTGCTATGGTGTCCGTACACGCTTTGATCGGTATTGGAGAGGGTCTTATAACAATGCTTGTAATCCTTGCAATTGAAAAATTTAATCCAGATTTAATAACAAAGGGGAGTGTCACATCATGAAAAAATTTGTAATTTATGGACTCCTGATCTCTGTCATTATTGGCTTTTTCCTCTCGCCTTACGCCTCGAGTTTTCCTGATGGTCTTGAAAGAGTCGCCATCAAATATGGTTTTATGGAGAGAGAAAAAACCATTATTCACGCACCATTCCCCGATTATCAATTAAAACCAATAAAAAACGAAAAGCTTGCAACATCCGTTGCCGGTCTCTTTGGCACAGTTCTCGTATTTCTCGCTGTCTCCGGTCTCTTTAAGGTCATATCGAATAAAAATAGATGAAACATCATTTCATCGACAGGTACAGCGACCTGAAGTCTCCAGTTCATGAGTTAAATACAACCCTAAAACTCATTTTGGCTGTGATATTTGTCATTTCAACTGTTTTACAACACGAGATACCGGGATACAAGTTCTTTCTGATTTTTTTCATTCTTCTAATTTTTGTACTTATATCGCGTATTCCGTTGACCTTTTTTCTTAAAAACCTCTTAATCCTTCTTCCCTTTGCAATTATCGGTGGACTCTCCATATTATTTGCAAAATCCGGGGACAGTTACTATCAGATTCTCTTTGGATTGAAAATTTACCAAAATGCCCTGTCGAATTTTAAACTTGTGCTTGAGAAATCCATCATTTCTGTCAGTACCATCATACTTTTTGTATCAACAACGAGATTCGACCAGACCTTAAAATCGTTTCAGGATTTGAGGGTTCCATCTATAATTATCTCACTTCTGTCATTTATTTACAGGTATGTATTTCTAATAATCGATGAATTTATGAGAACAAAACTCGCAATTTTGTCGAGATCAAAAGGAAAAATGACCTTGAATACATGGGCTTATATGGTATCAAAAGCTTTCATCCGCTCAATAGAGAGAAGCGAACAGATTTATATTTCCATGAAAGCGAGAGGATACAATGGGACCATCAAAACTTTAAACAACGAGAGATTCACATCAGGTGACGGGATTAAGTTCATAATGAGTATTTTCCTAATTTTTCTGATATGGAAACTCTGATAAAAATTGAAAATCTTGGGGTAAAATACGAAGACAGGACGGCTCTTGATGGGGTTAATCTAAATATTTATGAAGGTGAGAAAATAGGGATAATTGGTCCAAATGGAGCCGGGAAGTCAACTCTTTTACTTGCCATAAAGGGACTGATTAAATTTAGTGGGAAAATTTTGTTCTTCGGAATAGATAAATCGGATGTGGGTCTCGTTTTCCAGAACCCCGATATTCAACTTTTCATGCCAACAGTATTTGATGATGTCGCTTTCGGGCCTATTAACCAGAATTTGCCGGAAATTGAGGTAAGAGAAAGAGTAAAGGAGTCACTCGCAAAGGTCGGCCTTTCAGGTTTCGAGAAAAGGACTCCCCATCACCTGAGTGAGGGGGAAAAGAAGAAGGTGGCAATTGCAACTGTGTTGTCCATGGAGCCAACTGTATATCTCTTCGATGAACCCACAACCGGACTCGACCCTCTCTCAAAATTTGAAATAACAAAAATCCTATGTTCAATCGATAAAACCATGTTAATAGCAACTCACGATCTTGAGTTGATTTCAAGAGTTACAAGTAAAACGGTAATTTTAAACGATGGTAAATTGAAGGCAGAAGGAGAAACACAGACTATTCTATCAGACAAGGACCTACTTGCCAGAAACAGACTTTATCCTCTGGAGCGTTTGCTCAATTGCCGGTGAATTCGTATAATACTTGTTACTATGAAAATTACTCTTGACCACGGTGGTGGTGGCAAAAAAACAGATGAGCTTATAGAGAGAATTTTCCAGCCTCATTTCAATTCCCCGGAATTATTGAAGAGAGACGATGGGGGAATGTTTGAGGAGAAATTTGTTTTATCAACGGATACATTTGTTGTTACTCCAATCTTTTTCCCTGGGGGAAATATTGGTGATCTTGCAATTGCAGGGACGGTTAACGATCTTGCGTCAATGGGGGCAGAACCAGAGTATTTCTCTTTTGGCTTTGTACTTGAAGAAGGTCTTGATTCCGGAGAACTTGAGAAAATTCTGGTAACGATGGAGAGATTGATAGATGAGCTTGGTATTGAGGTCATTGCGGCGGACACGAAGGTTGTAGAGGCCCATCGGAAGGACAATCCAGGCTTATTTATCAATTCAACCGGTATCGGCAGGATTTACAGGCCTTTATTGGGGCGAGAATCAATAGAGCCTGGAGATGGTGTTATAGTGACAGGGGCGGTGGGAGAGCACGGCTTCGCCGTGCTCTCCCACCGCCTCAACCTCTCCTCCTCAATCACAAGTGATACCCGTCCACTCTGGCCCATGATTAAGAAACTCCTGGACACTGTTCCTGTAAAATTTATGCGAGATCCAACGAGGGGAGGACTCGCTCAGGTACTTAACGAAATCGTTAGCCGTATGCCTTTCGGTATCGAAATTCACGAGGAGAACGTTCCTGTGAGGCCGGAAGTTAAGGGACTGAGTGAATTACTTGGCATAGATCCCCTCGAAGTTGCGAACGAGGGTAACATGATCATAATTATTGCATCGGAACATATTGGCAAGGCGCTCAACGTGCTAAAATCACATCCCTTCGGGACACAGGCCACTTTAATTGGTGAAGTTACATCGGAACATCCAGGTATGGTTTTAACAGTCAATCAATACGGTGCAAGAAGAATTCTTTATCGTCCATCAGGGGCAAAATTACCACGCATTTGCTAATTCATATTTCATTTTAAAAATATTGCAAAAGTTCGCTTAATTTCTTGACGTTTCTGTTATATGGATTTATCTTTTTCGGACTAATCACGCAAATGGGAGGTTATTAAATTGGCTAAATGGAAGGATTTGAAAATCCATATCCGTGAGGACTTATGTAAAAAATGCGAAATTTGTGTAAACATATGTCCTACTGACGTTCTCGCCACCAACGATGTGGGTTATCCTGAGGTGGTGGCGTTGGAGCGTTGTACAGGCTGTATGTTATGTGAAGATCACTGTCCAGATTTTGCAATCTGGATTGAGAAAGATGGAGATCATCCAGAACACCCGGGATGGAAATATTTAAGGATGAACCACATGCCCAATGTATGGTGTCCAGGATGCGGCATTGGAGCAATTTTTTACGCACTACTGAAGGCGGTTGAAAAGCTTGGAATCCCGAAGGATAAGATCGCTATGGTTTCCGGAATCGGCTGCACAGGTAGAATGCCCGGATATGCAGATTTTAATACTCTACACACAACTCATGGTAGGGCACTCGCATTCGCTACAGGTATCAAACTTGCAAATCCTGATCTAACTGTGATTACCGTTCTCGGTGACGGTGATGGTCTTGCAATAGGTGGTAATCATTTCGTTCACGCTGCAAGAAGAAATATTGATATGCTTGCAATTGTTGTTAACAACTTCATCTATGGAATGACAGGGGGGCAGGTTTCACCTACAACCCCAAGAGACTCTTATGCAACCACGGCTCCTTATGGTCAGGTAGAAAAGCCATTTGATGCCTGTGAGGTTGCAAAAGCAGCTGGAGCAAATTACGTGGCAAGAGGTACCACATACCATATCACTATGACACAAAGATTTTTCGAGCAGGGATTGAAAAAGAAGGGATTTTCCCTCGTTGAAGTCCTCTCACACTGTCCCACATATTATGGAAGGTTAAACGATATGGTGGATCCGTACGCTATGCTCGAATGGCAAAAAACCCATGTATATCGCGTTGGTGGTCGTGTAAAGGAGAATGCATTCCCCATGGGTGTGATTTATGAAGGTGATAGGCCGGAATATGTTGAAACTCTGCAGGCAAAGTATAAGAAGATAAGAGGGGAGAAGTAAAATGGCAAGAACAGAAATCGCTTTAACTGGTGCTGGTGGTCAGGGACTGCTTCTCGCAGGGTATGTCCTTGCGGAAGCAGCCATACTTGACGGGAAGGTTGCTCTTCAGGCCTCAATGTATGGTCCTGAGGCACGTCTCGGATCATCAAGATCCGATGTGGTAATTTCAGATGAAGAAATCACTTATCCTCGTGCAACGAGACCTGACATTTTGCTTGTATTGAATCAGGATTCATGTGACAAATTTGTAAAAACTTTAAAGGAAAACGGCATACTCATTTGTGATACCACCGATATTAAAAGAATCCCCGATGAAGATAAAATTAAGAATCTTTACAAGTTGCCACTGGCAAGGATAGCTTCACAGGAATTCGGTACACCGCTTGTTACCAACATTCTCTCCCTGGGATTTATTGCAGGACTTACAGGTATTGTAAGTAAAAAGGCACTTGAAGATTCCATCAAAAAAGTTGTAAAAAAGAAATTTGTTGATTTAAATTTAAAGGCCGTGGCTAAAGGTTTTGAGCTTGCAGAAGAGTACAAAACGACAGGAGTTAAGAGTTAGATGGTTGAAAAAACTCTAATGATTATTAAACCTGATGCGACTGCCAGGAAAGTGATTGGAGATATCATATCGATGGTGGAAAGCAGATTTGAGATTCGTGGCATTATTATGAAAACTCTTACTGTTGAGGAGGCACAAAAATTCTACGCTGTTCACAGGGGAAAGCCGTTTTACGATGCTCTTGTCGAATTTATGACATCTGGTCCGGTGGTTGGAATTTTGCTTGAGGGGGAGAATGCGATAAAGAGATTGAGGGAAGTGGTTGGTGCGACGGATCCTGCGAAGGCGGAGCCAGGAACGATTCGGGCGAAGTTTGGAACAGATGTTCAGAGGAACGCTGTTCATGCATCTGATTCTCCTGAATCAGCGGAATACGAGATACCATTCTTTTTTAAATAGAGGAATAAAGGAGTTTAATCAAATGTGGGGCGGCGCCCGAACGGGCGCCGCCCCACATTTGATTTTCCATGCTTATAACGGTAGCATTTATACCAAAACAGGAGAAAATTAACATGAGTAATGTAAAATTTAAAGGAAAAATCTGGGTTATCGTTGACAAAAATGGCAGGCTCGTTGAGGATATTGATACAGACCAGATCTATCACAATGCATATTTGCATGTAACGGATATAAACGAGATGGGTAAATATGCCTTCGGCAATCTTGAGGGCTGGCAGGATTTCCCGGAAAAAGCTCAGCCAGGAGATATTATCTTTGCCGGCCGAAACTTCGGTGCTGGGTCTTCAAGACAGCATGCAGTGGATTGTTTTAAGGCACTTGGGATCAGCCTAATTGTCGCTGAATCATTTGGAGCAATTTACAAAAGGAATGCCATAAACTCCGGAATGCCAATACTGGAAGTCCCGGGCCTATCAAAATTTGTAGAAGAGGGGAAAATCTCTACAGGAGATGAGGTGGAAGTGGATTTCATCGAAGGTGTTATCAGAAATCTAACAAGGGGCATTGAGATACAGGCAAAAAAGCCCAGCAAAGTGCAAATAGACATATACCTTGCTGGAGATATTTTTAAATACGGTAGAACTATTGCAAAAAATTAAAAAAATTAGCAATATAAATTCCATCTTTTCTTAGGAGGTGATCAGGGCGAAAATTGAGTACAAATCGAGAAAAGAAAATTTCGCTTGAGGGCTTCAGCATTTCAGGTTTTGCAGGTGTTAGAGATTCCAATTTAAAGTTGATTCAAGACCATTTTAATGGGAAAATTGTATTAAGGGGTGAGGATATTTTTGTCACAACTACAACACCTGAAGAACTTGAAAAGATAGAAAAGCTTATAAACATTCTGAAGCACAAACTACGTCGCTCTGGTTACCTGAAGGAAGAAGATGTGAAGGACGCAATTAAAAATGTAAAAGGTGAAAATATGGGAAAAGAAAAGTCCGAGTTTGAAAAATTTGCGATAAAGACTCCGAGGAAAACTATAATTCCGAGGACTCCAAATCAGCTAAAGTATGTACAGGCAATTGAAACAAATGATATAGTAATAGGGGTAGGGCCGGCAGGCACTGGAAAAACCTTTCTGGCAGTTGCCATGGCGATAAAATTTCTCCGTGAAAACAGGGTAGAGAAGATTATCTTAACGCGTCCCGCAGTCGAAGCTGGTGAATCTCTTGGTTTTTTGCCAGGAGATTATGAAGAAAAGATCAGTCCATACCTGACTCCACTTTATGATGCACTCTACTCAATGATGACACCTGATGCTATAAAAAGACTCACAGACAGGAGGGTTATAGAAATTGCGCCGCTGGCTTATATGAGGGGAAGGACGCTTGCAGACGCATTCGTAATCCTTGATGAGGCACAGAATACAAAATCTGTACAAATGAAGATGTTCCTTACCCGTCTCGGGCCAAGGTCAAAGGTTGTGATAACAGGGGATGTAACTCAGATAGATTTACCGGTGAATGAAAACTCAGGTCTTGTTGAAATACAACATGTGCTAAAATCAATCCCGGGGATCGTGTTTGTAAAGTTTGGCCCTGAGGACGTGGTAAGGCACAAGCTTGTCAAAGTAATTGTCGAAGCCTATGAAAAGTATCATAAGGAATAACATTCCCCGGAAGGTCGAACTTCAGTTTGTATTAAAAACGACCTATGTGATCGTTCTCCTTCTCTTGACACTCTACTTCATGCCACGTGAACACTTCCGTTTGTACAAAAAAATGCGCGTGGGCGATATAAGTCCTGTGGAGATTACCTCTCCTATTGATTTTGTTATTTACAAAACACCTGAAGAATTACTTACAGAGAGGAGAAAGGTACTGAAAAATGTCCCTGCTTACTTTGTATTTGACTCCACGGCGATTGAGTCGACTCTTACCCGACTGAAAAAGATTAGAGAGCAGAAGTTGTTTAAAAATGGAATTACTGAAAACAGATGGAGATGGATTCTTGAGCTCAGTGGAAATTATGTGGTAGATTTTGAAAAGAGGGGGGTTCTGGATGACAAAAAATTCCTGAAAAGCATAGGCGTTCACAATATTGCTATTGTCATAGGGAACAGAACAAATGTATTCCCACTTGACCAGGTTCTTGATAGAAACGAAGTCCTACAGAATTTAAAACGAGTAGCAATTCAGACTTTTGAGAACAAAAATGAACGAGATATTTTTATAAAAATTTCCAGAAGTGTGCTTTTCCCCAGTCTGAAATACAATGAGGAATTAACGAGAAAGGTTAAGAATGAAGCCCTATCCAGAATCTCAGCAATTAAAGAACAGGTCAAGAGGGGTGAGAAAATTATTGGAAAGCATGAAGTAATAACACCTCGTACGTATGAGGAATTACAGGTGTTGAGTGAAAAAGTTAAAACTTCGAGTATTTATTCATCCAAATGGTTTGCGAGCATGTTCATAGTACTCGCACTATTCATACTTGGCACTTTCTACTTCAGAGAAAGAGTTCAGAAAACCCCACACTGGAAAGAATTGATAGTAATTGGGGTTTCAGGCCTTATAGTGTTGCTGGCTGCCTATCTCGTTAGAAATATTGGAGCATCTTTTTTCATTACTTTAATTCCTTTCTTCTCGATTCTTTTAAATGTGGCCCTCGGATTTGAGCCCTCTCTATTTTATACGCTTATATTATCAATAATACTTGGGCTTTACTTTCCCCAGCACGTGTTTGGGATATTTATTTACAATCTCTTTCTCGGATGGACATCCATCTTTATTACGAAAGAATTTAAATCGAGATTTCAAATATATTATGTAATACTAACTCTGATATTTGTGGGGTTTCTCACAGCAATTTTTGTAGAGTTATTTTACTATGGACGTGTATCAAAAATTGCTACCATCGTTCAGACTTCAATTTTCAGTGCTTTTTTGTCCGGGGTGTTTGTTGTAGGAATTTTACCTCTTTACGAAAGGGTTTTCAGGGTGGCGACGGATTTCTTTCTTCTCGAATTATCCAACTTGAATAATCCGTTGCTAAAAGAACTATCAGAGAAGGCATCAGGAACATTCAATCACAGTATCAATGTTGGAAATTTGTGCGATGCAGCTGCCAGGGCTATAGGTGCCAACTCACTGCTCGCACGGGTTGGAGCCTATTATCATGATATAGGAAAAATGAAGAAGCCCCATTACTTTATAGAAAACCAGATAGGCATGGAAAATCCTCATGATAAACTTTCTCCAAGAATGAGTGCTTTAATCATCATTTCACACGTTAAGGATGGAGTCGAACTCGCTGAGCAGTATGGATTACCTAATGAAATTATCAGGATTATCAAAACTCACCATGGAACCTCTTTACTCGTCCCATTCTATGTTAAAGCCAAGCAACTTGAAGGGGAAGGTGCTAAAGAGGAAGATTTTAGGTACCCAGGGCCTAAACCTTCTTCCAGGGAAGAGGCTATTTGTATGATTGCAGACAGCGTTGAGGCAGCTGTTAGGAGTTTAAAAAATCCCACTGCAAAAACATTAAAAGAGACAATTTATGAAATTATTAAGTTAAAACTCGATGACGGTCAGCTTGACGAGGCCGATATTACAAGAAAAGATCTGGACAAAATAGCAGATGCCATTTATCCAATCCTTTTAAGTCAGTTCCATCCAAGAATTGAATATCCCAGGGAGAAAAAATGATAAATATTTTCAACGTTCAGAGAAAAATAAAGCTAAAAGAAAACTTTAAAGCCAGACTCCAAAAGTTCCTTCAGGAGGTATTAACATCTGAAAATAGATCCGGTGAATTATCTGAAATCAATGTAATTCTTATCAATAACAGGAGAATAAGGGATCTAAACCGGGAATTTCTGGGAAGAGACAGACCGACAGATGTGATTTCATTCAATCTTGGGGATGTTGGAGAAATTTACATTTCAGCATGGACAGCACTTGAAAGAGCAAAGGAATATGGATGGGACGTTGAGTTCGAAATAGTGCGTTATGCACTTCATGGATTACTTCATATTCTTGGATATGATCATGAAGTGGAAGAAGACACAAAACTGATGGAAGAAAAAGAGGAAGAATATCTTGAGCTATGGAAATCTTTTTGATACTAATCCTCATCTTTTTATCTTTTATATTTTCCGGATCTGAGGTTGCCCTATTTTCAGTTTCAAAAACGCATCTTAAGAGGATAAAAGATAAGAAGACTTCCATGGTTTTAAATTCTCTCGTATCCCGTCCATACACCCTTTTATCTACAATTTTGCTCGGGAACACGGCTGTAAACGCATTCGCATCATCGATCTTTTCAATATTTATCGCTGAGGTTTTTCAAAAGTATCACATGGGTGAAGGGAGCTTAACACTCATTGACGTCATCGTTTTCACATTCATCCTTCTGATTTTTGGGGAAATTACACCAAAAATACTGGCCTTACAAAATCCTCTTCGATTCTCATCTCTATCCTGGATCATTCTTTACCCGTTTTATCTGCTCTTTTCTCCTATTGTGAAACCACTTGGTAAATGGATGAGAGGGATTTTTGAAGCAGACAAAAAGAAAACTTTCGAGCCCGTTACATTGAAAGAAGCGTACAACATGGTAGAAACGGCTCGAGAGGTACTTGACGTTCATGAGCTTGAGTTGCTTGAAAATAGCGTTGAATTCTTATCAATTCGTGTCTCTGACATCATGACACCGAGACGTGATATTAAAGCTTTACCTGAAGATTCTAATATTCATGATGCAATAGAAGAAATGAGGAAGACAAGGCATTCAAGATTCCCTGTATACACCGGGAACCTCGATAATATCGTTGGATTCCTTGACCTACTAAACATCCCTGGTGTTCACAAGATTTCTCCGGATACTCCAATAAAAGATTTTCTAACAGATCCAATCGTCGTGCCGGAGACAATGAATTTGCCAGATCTTGTAAAAATCCTTGTGGATAGTGAGGTAAAAATGGCTATTGTGGTGGATGAATACGGGGGAACGGAAGGGATGGTTACCTTAAAAGATACTTACAAACATTTTATAGGTAAAATAAGGAGTGATTTTGAGTCTGATGAGCTTGAGGAAATCAAGAAAATAGGGGCAAATTCCTTTATTCTTTCTGGTGATGTATCTATGTCTACCGTGGAAAAAATTACCGGGAGGAGGTTTGGCTATTACGGAACTATCTCGAATTTCATAATTGACAATCTCGGTTATATACCGACTGAAGGTGAAAAAGCCGAAATCAATGGTTTGATAATCGAAATACTTTCAAAGGAGGGTGAATCACCTGAAAAGGTTAAAATAAGCATAAAATGATAAACCTGATAATTTTTATCATATCAATAATATTTGTCGGGGCCTATGCTGCTTTTGAAATATCATACGTCAGTCTTGACAAGATAAAAATTCAGGATGCTATTCCTTTATCACGACTTGACTTTTTTGTAAAAAGAGAGCGCGAGGTCATCATAAGCATTCTCATTGGAATAAACATCTTTTCTGTACTTGCTGCCACAACACTCACAAATTATACTCGTAAATTGGGTTTTTCCTCAAATTATGCAGTACTTGCCTCTGGATTAGTCACAACATTAATTATTGTCTTCCTCGGGGAAATATTTCCAAAATCTTACGCAATTTCACGCAAAACGAAGATCATAAAATCTTTAAATACGTTGATTTACACAACTTATTTTTCTTTCTTCCCGATAGTAAAACTTTTTGACAGCATTCTAAGAATGTCCTTTGCGAGAGTAGGGAGGGAAAAGTTATCGCTGGAAGAAGAAATCGAGAAATACGCCGATGATAAAGGGCTTGAAAGCGAGAAGTTGCTTCTGCTGAAAAAAGCCCTGAAATTCTATGATCTCAGTGCTGAAGACATCATGATTTCAACAAAAAATTTCCCATTCTGGTCGATAGATACACCCCGTGAGAAAATTCTCGAAAATGTGAAAAATTTATCTTACAACAAGATCCTTCTATATCAAAACACCATTGACAATATAGTTGGACTGATTCATATTAAAGACTTGATTCTTGCTGAAGAGAGTGACATCAAGCGTTATCTTAGACCATATTCAACCGTATATTCTGATAGTCCTTTACATAAGGTTGTAGAAGAAATTAAGAGTAAACAGACCACTGTATCCATTGTAATCAACGAGTATGGAGCTACGGTGGGGGTGATTACTATTGAAACCATCTTGAGAGAATTATTGAAATATTTTGAAGAAAATGGTGAATACGGGAATATTTTACCTGGTGAAATACGGATTTCGGAACTAAGGGAAAGAGGATTGGAATTTGAGGAGGGAGATTATTCAACTCTGGCTGGTTTAATCATTAAGGAAGCTGGAGAAAGAATACCACGTGTTGGGGAAAGGTTCAAAATTGGTAATTATGAAGTTGAAATTATCGATGCAGATGACAAGGGGATTAAAAAGGTATTGATAAGGGAGAAACATGAGGCAGACAATAGTAGAATTTGACGAAAAGCTTTTTAAGATCACAGAGGAGCTGGTCAAAAAAGGTGATTACAAAAGGGCAGCATTGTTGCTTTCACAGAAACACCCAGAAGATGTTGCTCTTGTACTTGACAAATTGAGCGAAGAAGATCGCATAAAGGTCTTCAAATATCTTCCCGTTGAATTACAGGCAGACGTGTTAATAAGACTCGATGACGAGTCAATCGATGATGTGTTAAAAGCCCTATCAGATAAAGATATTTCAGAACTTGTTGGAGAAATGGACGTCGACGATGCTGTGGACGTTCTTGGAGAACTCCCTGATGATGAGAGACAGAGAGTTTTATCATTTGTTCCACCAGAGGAGAGGGAAGAAGTAAAAGAACTTTTAAGGTACCCAGAAAATACGGCTGGTGGTCTTATGACCACTGAATTCCTTGCTTATGACAGTGACACTACAGTTGAAGAAGCGTTGAGAAAGCTGAAAGAGGAGGAAAAGCCAGATGAAGTTTCGAGCATAATTTATGTAGTCGACAAAAATGGCCGGTTGATTGGGGAAGTTTATTTGAGAGATTTATTAAAATCCAGTCCTGCAACCAGGTTGAAAGAAATTGTTCGCGAAGTTCCTTCCATCCCGGTGACTATGGATCAGGAAGAGGTCGCAAGGTTGTTTGAAAAGTATGATGTCTTTTCCATGCCTGTCGTAGATGATACAGGCAGATTGATAGGCGTTATAACCGTAGATGACATTCTTGATGTGCTCGAAGAGGAGGCGACTGAGGATATACACAGGTTGAGTGGATGGGGGGAAGCAGAAAGTATTTTTACACCAACTTTGAAAATGGCAACCCGTAGACTTCCCTGGTTATTGATAAACCTTGGAACCGCTTTTATAGCTGCCGCAGTCGTATCAATTTTTAAGGGGACAATTGCCGCCTTTGCATACCTTGCTGTTTTTATGCCTGTTATTGCCGGGGAAGGTGGAAACACAGGAATTCAAACCATCGCTCTCGTCGTTAGATCTCTTGCACTCGGAGAAATTGATTTCCACGATTTCAAGAAACTCTTTTTAAGAGAACTGGCTGTTGGATTAATAGTTGGTTCAGCAGTAGGATTTGTGTCCGGACTCGTTGCTTATATATGGGTAAAAAATCCCTATTTTGGACTACTTGTATTCCTTGGACACGTTGGAAATATGGTCGCTGGCTGTATTGCCGGACTCGTTGTGCCCATGGCTCTTAAGCTTATGAAACAGGATCCTGCTCTGGCATCAGGAGTTATTGTAACTACAGTTACCGATGTCACAGGATACTTTATATTTCTTGGTTTAGCCACTATCTTTATGAATCAATTACACCTCTTATGATCGACAGGATTCTTGAGAAATTTTCAAAGGCAAGAATAGCTGTGGTCGGGGATCTTATTCTCGACAGGTACCAGTACGCGGATGTTGAAAGGATCTCTCCCGAAGCTCCGGTACCCGTCATAAAACTGAGAAACGGACAGGAAGATATAAGGGCAGGTGGAGCTGCAAATGTCGCTTTAAATCTTGTATCTCTTGGAGCTAATGTCCAAATATACGGGGTAGTGGGACATGATAATTGGGGAGAAAAGTTGGTTCGTATCTTAAATGCGGCAGGAATCGATACCACAGGGGTAATGGTTGATAAAAATCGGCCCACCACCTGTAAAAACAGGATCATTAGCAGAAATCAACAGGTAATAAGGATAGACCTTGAAGAAGATTCACCCATTTCTGAGGAGTTTGAGGTTAAAATTAAAGGACTATTAAAAGAAAATCTGAATTCACTTGATGCTATTATTGTAGAAGATTACAACAAAGGGGTTCTTACGCCCGGATTGATTAGATTTATTTCAAAACGGCTCTCGAAGAAAACAACTGTCGGGGTTGATCCAAAATTTGAGAATTTTGGATTATACAAAGATGTCACTCTTTTCAAACCGAATCGCAGAGAATTGCTGAGATATACAGGAAAACCAGATAAGGAGCTTATCATAGCTATCAAAGAAACCTTTACAAAATTACACCCGGAGTATCTACTTGTAACATTAAGTGAAAAGGGAATGATCATATATGATGGAGATCAATTTTATAAAATACCCGCAATTAAAAAAGATGTTTACGACGTAACAGGAGCTGGTGATACTGTAATAGCTGTCACAATCCTCGGACTTGTCTCTGGACTTAGTATGCAGGAATCGGCTATACTTTCTACAATTGCAGCGGGAATTGAGGTATCTAAATTTGGTGTTGCAAGTGTAACACCAGATGAGTTAAGGTATGAATTTGCCAGATATTTTGATACACTAAAAACACAAATGGAGATTTCTGTATGAATCAAAATGCGGAAATAACAATCAACCTCACGAGACTTTCGCATATTATTAAAAGAAAATTCTGGGCCATTTCCATACCATCTGTCCTCATAGCTCTTGCAGTAGGATTAACAGGAAAATTTTTGATTCACAAACAGTACGATGCTACGGTAGCTATACTACCACCATCTGGAGGTCAATTGTCCATTCCTTTCGGATCAGTAATTAAAAATTTACTACCAGGTGGGATGAGTATTGGTGGAACAGGGACAAAGGAGGTTATTGCCCTCCTTGAATCAAGGAGAATGGCAGAAGATGTTATTAATAAATTCAATCTAATGGAATACTTTAAAACCAAGAAACTCGACAAGGCAATCAAAAGATTAAACAAGATTGTAAAAATAAAAATTAGCGATGAGACAGGTGTTATCTACATCAGGGTACGGACCAAAAGTCCTGCTATGAGTGCGCAGATGGCAAATTTCTATGTTACAAATCTCGAAAAGTTAAATGATGAATTAAAAATTTCCGTAACAAAGCCTTTTGTAAAAGTACTCGATCCAGCACGTCCACCAGACATAAAAGCATGGCCCAAAAACGCAATTAATACAATAATTACATTCATCCTCCTTGTTCTATTCCTCACAACATATTTCATTTACAAAGAATATACAAATCCATTTGTAAGAGATCCTGAAGCATTTACTGATGAGTTTGAAATTCTCGGTCTGATACCTTCTCAAGGTCTAAAAAAATATGGACTACTCAGGAATAGAATTTTGAGCTTTCTTACGTCTCCGGTAGCTGTTTTTCCAGTCATGGACAATCAGAGGAATCTCGAGGAAATAAGAGAAAATCTGGGCAACACTGATTTTATTTATATCAGGTCACCACTCGAAAACCCGGGAGCAAGAGAAAAGCTGAAAGAGGTTAAAGGTTTCCTTATACTTGCTGAATTTAATAGAACTCCATCGGGTGCATTAATTGAACTCAAAAATCTTTTGAATGAATACAAAAAGGTGGAGCTCGGTCTTGTGATATACAACATTCCATACAAGTTTATACCTAAAAAATATTTATATCTTTTCCCGGAATTAAGGAGAGAGGTAAAATGAAGGGATTTATAACATTTTTTTTACTTATGGGTGTAGTTTTCAGTCAATCAAATTCCAATATTTCGGGTCAACTTGAAGCACTTGGACTTTCTCAACAGCAAATTCAGGAAATTATCAAAGCTCAACAAAAGACTTTTGGGAAAAAATTAGTACCACCAAAAAGTGAACAAAAAGGGGAGCTCAAACCGGAGTCACTTCTTGTCAAGCCACAAAAAGTATATTCTACCATCGAAAAATTGTTTATGAGGAATTATACCCTTCGACCAGATTCTGAAATCGTCCAATTTGGTTATGAAATGTTCAAACCTGAGTCCCTTGTTTCTTTCGATACTGTCAGTTTCAATCTACCAGTTGGGCCTGATTATGTGGTCGGTCCCGGGGATGAAATCATCATTAATGTCTGGAGTGAGATATACCAGCAGACCTTTGACCTTTTCGTAGATAAATATGGAAAGATTATTCTTCCAAAGGCTGGTGCAACCTATGTTTGGGGACTCACTTTTAAAGAAGCCAGAGATCTTATTATTAAAAAAATGAAGAAACACTTTACAAATGTCAAATTTGATGTCTCGCTCGGCAAATTGCACTCTACAGCGGTCTTCGTCCTTGGAGAGGTTGTCCATCCTGGTATTTACAGAAGCTATCCACTCGCAAGTCCGATACAGCTCCTTTACCTTGCAGGAGGTATAAAAAAAACCGGAAGTTTGAGAAGAATAAAAATTGTAAAGAGAAACGGAGAGACAAAAATTATCGACCTTTACGATTTTCTCATCAAAGGGAAATCCATTCCTATCATGAATTTCGAGGATGGAGATCTCATATTTGTTCCACCTATTGGGGATGTCGTAGCTGTAATAGGGGCTGTTAAAAGACCAGGTATATACGAAATATTAAATGAAAAAAGTCTGTTTGATATCATAAATCTGGCAGGTGGCTTATTGCCAATATTCTATAGTTATCATCTACAATTACAGAGGGTAGAAAATGGGAAAATCCTTGAGATCAAAGACCTCAACTTCAAAAATAGTAAAGAAACATTGAAAAAACTCCAGAAAATTAAATTCCACAGTGGAGATCTCCTTTTTGTACAGGCAGTATCTCCAGAGTTAAGAGGTTATATAACTGTCGCTGGAAATGTTTTTAGACCCGGGAAGTATGCAATCAACGACTCTATCTCAATTCCTTATTTAATCCATTTAGCAGGAGGACTAAAACCTGGAACATATATGGAAAGGGCCGAAATCATCCGACATGCAGACTCGTTACAGAAAAAAATCATATCTTTCTCTCTTGCAGATGTACTCTCTGGCAGAAGCCCCTCTCCCCCACTTCGAGAATTCGACACGTTATACATCCACTCTATTTCTGAAATTGTACCACTGGATAGTGTAACAATAATTGGTGGAGTGGCTGTTCCAGGAAAATACCAATTTACAATAGATATGTCACTGGCAGACCTTCTTACCGTATGTGGGGGGATTCATTCTGGTTCGGATGTTTCAAATGTTCAGATAATTCGAGAGAAAAATGGAAAGATTAGTTTTTTGACAGTCAACCTAAACAACACAAACGCAGCTGATGTTAAACTCTATCCAGGAGATTTAATTAACGTACCTCCACCAATAAATCTCGACTCCTCCTATGTGATTATCAACGGCGCTGTTAAAAGACCTGGCAAGTACATCATAAATCCGGGCAAAGATAGATTAATTGATGTAATTAAAATGGCTGGGGGATTTAAAGAAAACGCATTTACTGCAGGTATAGAGTTTTACAGGAAAAGCCTGAAAACTCTGGAGATAAATACTTTGCTTATGTTCCTTGACAATGCATATACACAGATACTAAGAGAGCAAAATGCACTCTCCAGACTCAATCTTTCACGAAACAGAAGAGAATTAAGGAGTGAATTTTTGAAGAAACAGCAAAAATTCGTTGAAATGATGATTAAAAGTCTTGGAAAAGATACTCTAATCGTTCTTGATACAGCGAAAATAGAGACGCTTTCAGTGATTTTATCGCATTTAACTCCTTTTACACAGGGACGATTAGCGCTTAATTTTAGGGATTCATCTAATTTTAACATCCTTTTGATGCCCGGAGATTCTATTTATGTTCCGGAGATGTCGAGAACCGTTACTGTCATGGGATTCGTAAATTACCCGGTAACATTACCTTATGTTAGTGGTAAAAGTGCCAACTTTTATATTAAAAAGGCGGGCGGTTATTCTTCCATTGCAGACAGATCGAGGACTTTCGTAGTTCTTCCTGGTGGACAAGCTACTACAAGTCTCGACGAAATCCAGCCAGGTTCAATTATCATGGTCCCAGGGAAAGTAGAGATAAAACCAACAAAACTTGATATACTGAAGGACGTTGTAGGAATAATTTATCAGGTGGCACTTGCATATATTGCAATTAGACAGGTTACAAAATAATGGGAAAGTGGGGGTATTTCATCACATTCGAGGGTATAGAAGGAAGTGGCAAGTCTACACTTGCAAGGGAACTTTTTAATTTTTTACAAAAAAATTGTTTCAAGGTGTTAATGACACGAGAGCCTGGAGGTACAAAGGAAGCTGAAGAAATTCGGCAGGTCCTTCTGAGAACTGGGAACAATCTTGATCCAGTTACAGAATTATTACTCATGCTTGCAGCGAGAAGAGAGAATGTTTTTAAAAAGATTCTACCTGCTTTACGTCAGACATATATCGTCATTTCTGACAGATTCGATGATAGCTCTTTCGCCTATCAGGGGTTTGGGCGTGGCCTGGAATTAAAGTTTATCTCAAGGTTAAATAAAGTGGCTACAGGTGGATTAAAGCCTAATCTCACTTTTCTTGTTGATATCGAGCCAGAGTTTGGACTTTCCAGAAAAAGTTCCCAGCAACTTGATAGGATCGAGCAGGAAGATTTAGAATTTCATACCCGTGTCAGAAGAGGATACCTGATACTCGCCAAAAGAGCAAAAAAGAGGATTCGGGTACTTGATGGAAAAAAAACTGTCGAAGAGTTAAAAAAAGAAGTCATTGAGCTAACACTGAAAAGACTCGAAGAAAAGGGAATCAAAAAATTCAAAATGGAGGAGTGTTAAATTGAAGAGAGTAATGGGAATAACTCTTGCGTTAATAGTTGGACTTACCGCCGGGTACAGGATTGGCGGTGCTGAAGCGAAGAAGAAAAATATAAGCATGATGTTCAGACTCTTCACGAATACCCTGAATTACGTCAAGGATTACTATGTAGAAGAAAAAGATCCACCAGATTTAATTGAGAAGGCTATTGAAGGTATGGTCCATTCTCTCGATCCGTTCAGTGACTTTTATACACCTGAACAAACAGAGGAATTCAAGATTCAAACAACCGGCGAGTTTGGTGGCTTAGGTATCCAGATTGGTATCAGAAACGGTGTTGTAACTGTTATTTCTCCAATTGAGGGGACCCCTGCCTACAGAGCAGGACTTCGCCCCGGAGATAAAATAATTAAAATAGAAAACACATCAATTATTGGATGGAAATTATCTGACGTTGTTAAAAGATTAAGAGGAAAGCCAGGTACAAAAGTAACTATTACAGTCTCCAGACCTGGTGTTAATGAACCCCTAAAATTTACGATAACAAGGGCGATTATCCATATTCAGGCAGTTCCATACTTCAGTCTGGTTGATGACAGCATCGGATATATCAAGCTTTCATCCTTCCAGAAAAATGCAAGTCAGGAGGTCAAGAAGGCTCTTGACAGTCTTTTCAATGAAGGTGCAAAGAAAATAGTCCTCGATCTCAGAGGAAATCCAGGTGGACTCCTGAGTGAAGCTATTAAAACCGCGAATTTGTTTTTGCCCCAGGGGGCACTTATCGTCTCCACCAAAGGAAGAGTTCCAAACTCGAATAGAGACTTTTATGCCCCCAATAAACCTTCACACGGAACGGATTATCCACTTGCAATTCTTGTAAGTCGTGGATCTGCATCGGCATCAGAAATCGTTTCTGGCGCAATACAGGATTGGGATCGCGGCATAATTGTTGGAGACACCACGTTCGGAAAAGGCTCCGTTCAGCGAGTATTTCCTCTTCAAGAGGGTTATCAATTAAAGATCACCACAGCCCGTTATTTTACACCTTCAGGGCGGTGTATTGACCGCAGAACCTTCGGCTCAAAAGACACCACAAAAACTCCATACTACACAAAGAGATTACATAGGGTCGTTTACGGTGGAGGAGGCATTATTCCAGATATTGTAAATGAAGGCGAACTCCTTGCGCCTCTCGTTTCAAAAGCCTTTGCCAAAGGCTTATTCTTCGACTATGCGGTGAAATACTATAAATCTCATGAGAAACCAGCCTCACCAGATGATATAAATCTCAGCGATGATGAGCTCAAAAAATTTGAAAACTATATGAAAGAAAAAGGTATAGAATTTACAGCTTGCGATTTTCAGGATGCTAAAAAACAAATCAAGGTAGTTCTTGAAGAAGAAATTGCTGAGAAATACTTTGGTAAGAAGGGGAGATACGCTATAATGCTCAGAAACGATCCAGTCTTTAAGCAGGCAACTGACATTCTCAAAAATGCTCATAAAGTGGACGACCTTTATTCTTTGATGGAACACAAATGAGCAAAGAATTTGTACACCTACATCTTCATACTGAATATTCATTGCTTGATGGGGCATGCAAAATTAAACCCCTTATGAAATTAATAAGAGATTACGGAATGAATGCCGTAGCTATTACTGATCATGGCAATCTTTTTGGCGCGATCGAATTTTACAAAACGGCTAAAGAGTTTGATATAAAACCAATCATTGGTATAGAAGCCTATCTCACGTCTGGAAACAGGCGAGAAAAAACCAAAGAAAAACTATACCACATCACATTACTTGCTGAGAACGAAGAAGGATATAAAAATCTTCTCTACCTGACCACAATGTCCTTTCTTGAAGGTTTCTATTACAAACCTCGAATTGATAAAGAACTTCTAAGAGCACATTCTGGAGGTATTATAGCACTTTCGGGTTGTCTTTCAGGAGAAATTCCGAGGAAAATTCTCGCCAATGACGATGAAGGTGCAAGAAAAGCTCTGGATGAATACATTGAGATTTTTGGTAAAGAAAATTTTTTCCTCGAATTGATGGATATTGGACTCGATGAGAATTTAATTGTAAATCAAAAACTCGTTGAACTTTCAAAAGAATATGGAATCGGCATAGTTGCAACTAACGACGTTCATTACCTTAAGCCTGAGGATTATAAGGCTCATGACATTCTCCTCTGTATTCAAACGGGGAAAAAGGTGCACGACCCTAACAGAATGAGATTTAAATCTCGCGAGGTTTACCTCAGACGGCCAGATGAAATGTGGGCCTTATTTTCTTCAATCCCAGAAGCTCTTGAAAATACCCTGAAGATTGCAGAAAGGATAAATCTTGAACTTAAACTCGATCCAACTAAGGTCCATCTGCCGACTTTCCCAATTCCTGACGGATTTGATAGTACAGATGAATACCTTACGTACGTAGCAAGAAAAGGTCTGGCGGAACGTGGTAAGGCTGGAAACGAAATCTACGAGAAAAGACTCGAATATGAATTAAGAACTATCTCAAGTATTGGTTTTTCTGGATATTTTTTAATAGTTTGGGATATAGTGAAAAAAGCCAAGGAAATGGGCATTCCTGTTGGCCCTGGGAGAGGATCGGCCTCAGGCTCTCTCGTACTCTATTCACTTGGTGTGACTGAACTTGACCCCATAGAATACCATCTTCTTTTTGAAAGATTTTTGAATACAGAGAGGATATCACCTCCCGATGTGGACATAGATTTTTCTGATATTGGCAGGGATAGGATAATATCTTACGTGAGAAAACTTTACGGAGAAGAAAGCGTCAGCCAGATCATAACCTTCAACCGAATGATGGCAAAAGGTATCATTCGTGACGTGGGACGCGCTCTTGATCTCTCTTACCAGGAGGTTGATCGCATTGCCAAAATGATTCCAAATGGGTCAGACGTAACCATTGAAAAGGTGGTGAAATCGAACCCCGACTTAAAAGAAATTTTTGATAGTGATCCAAGATATAGGGAACTTTATGAGATTTCCACAAGAATTGAGGGCCAGGTGAAAAATACTTCAATTCATGCGGCCGGGATGGTTATTGCACCTGGGAAAATTTATGAATACGCTCCACTTTACAGGAGTCCAGACGGTTCAATTACCACTCAGTATGACATGAAATCAATTGAGGAAATCGGTCTACTAAAAGTCGATTTCCTCGGACTTCGCACCCTCACGATCATCCAGTGGACAGAAGAGATGATTCGTGAGAGGCACGATCCACAATTTGATATAACCAGGATTCCCCTTGATGACAGGAAAACATACAAATTGATTTCTCAGGGTAAAACACTTGGCGTTTTCCAGCTCGAATCATCCGGGTTCAGGGAAATGCTCAGACGACTCAAACCTTCAAAGTTGGAGGATCTGATCGCGGCAATTGCTCTTTATCGACCAGGACCTCTCAAATCCGGAATGGTAGAGAGTTTCATAAAAAGGAAGAACGGAAAGGAACCTGTCGAATATGATTTCCCAGAGTTGAAACCAATCCTTGAAGAAACCTATGGAGTAATTGTTTATCAGGAACAGGTTATGCAAATTGCTGCTAAACTCGCCGGTTTCACACTTGGTCAGGCTGATGTCCTCCGAAAAGCGATGGGAAAGAAAAAACCCGAAGTAATGAAAAAACAACGTGAGGCATTTATCAAAGGCGCCGTCAGGAAAGGGCATGACCGCAGAAAAGTTGAAAAATTGTTCGATGACATTGAAAAATTCGCTGGATATGGATTCAACAAATCCCACGCTGCAGGATATGGTCTTCTCTCTTATAGAACAGCTTATCTCAAAGCTCATTACCCTAACGAGTTTCTGTGCGCAAATATGACAGCTGAAACACACTCTCAGAATTTTACGGAAAAGATCCATCAATTTGTGAATGAGGCTAAAAAGTGGGGAATCAAAGTTGTCCCCCCTGACATCAATAGGAGCGAGTATAGATTTACCCTGCTTGATGACGGGAGTATCCTGTTTGGCCTTTCTGCAATTAAAAATGTCGGAGAAGCCGCTGTTGAGGAAATTGTCAGAGTTCGCCAGAAAGGCGGACCTTTCAAATCCTTCAAGAATTTTCTCGAAAGGATAGATTCTCGAAAGGTGAATAAAAAAGTTGTTGAAAGTTTAATAAAAGCTGGTGCCTTTGATAAACTTGAACCCAACAGAGCGAAACTTCTGGAAATCCTCCCCGATCTTTATTCACGGACCCAGAAGGCTACTTCAGGATTCGTTGGTTCCCTATTTGGAGAAAACTATGACGAACAGACAATAGTGCCCAATAGGGAAGTAGAATTTAACCTTGATTTAAAACTATCTTACGAAAAGGAAACCCTTGGTTTTTTCCTCTCAGGACATCCGCTTAATAAACACAAAGGTCTTATAAGTAAATTGAAAATAGTGAAGAGCTCAAAGTTGAGAGATTTAAAAGAGGGCAAGAGGGTAAGCCTTGTGGGATATCTCGTTTCTATAAAATCAAAAAAGAGCAGCAGAGGTGAACCGTACGCCAATCTTGTTTTCGAAGACTTCGATGGGGAATTTAACGCAATTGTGTTCCCCAACCTTTACAAAGAAATTGCCGCTGAGTTGATGAAAGATACAATATACATTGTCACCGGGAAACTGACCTTTGACGACGATGAGAATACCTTGCCAAGGATCGCGATAGAATCTATTAAACAGCTACATGAGGGTATATTCGAAATGACTCGAAGCGTCGTTGTAACGGTCAAAGATGAAGAAAAGCTCCACGACGATATTATAGAAAGACTTTATCGGGTGATCAGTGTTAACTCAGGTAAGGCAGATCTATACTTCGTTGTTACAGGGAAAATGCTCAGATCAAAAACTTTGAAGGTGAACCCAACTGAAGACCTGATCCAGGGAATAGAAAAAATCCTCGGGAAAAACACTGTCACTATCCACATCTAACCGAACGGATACCCTGTTATTAACATCAGGAGATAGGTATTGAAGGGGTTTGCCATAGTTTTACTTATTATAATCACTTTTATCTGGGGATCAACGTTTATTGTTGTCAAAAATGCCATCATTCACATTCCTCCGTTTGTTTTTGTCTCTCTTAGATTCATTGTTGCTGCTCTGTTGCTTATACCTTTCCTATTAAAAAGAAAAGAAAAATTTTCGATGGAAGAGATTCCTAAGAGTTTTGTGACGGGATCTGCTCTATTTGGTGGCTATGCATTCCAAACTTTTGGGCTGGTCTTTACCACGGCCTCGAAAAGTGCATTTATTACTTCTCTATCTGTCGTCCTTGTCCCCTTTGTATCTTACATAATTTTCAAAAGGAAGCCCGGAACAAGAGAAACAATTGCCCTCGGGCTGGCCGTAATTGGACTATATCAGCTGATTCTCGGCCCACATTTCAAATTTAAAGGAATAAATATCGGAGATATTCTAACCTTCTTCTGCGCATTATCGTTTGCCTTACATATTTCACTAACAGGGCATTTTACAAAGTCTGTAAGCATTGAAACTTTTACATTCAACCAATTTTTGTACGTTGGGGTGATTTCCTTTCTTTTTTCTCTAATGTTTGGTGAGAAAGTTGCTGGATTGAGCGGTAAACCTCTTCTTGCCTTGCTCTTTATTGGGGTTTTTGCAACTGCCTTTGCTTTTGTTGGACAGACATGGGCGCAGAGGCATATTAAAGACACTCAGGCAGCTCTCATATTTTCCCTTGAACCGGTGTTTGCAGTAATTTTTGCCGTAATATTTGGAAGAGAAGTACTCACGATAAGTCAGATAATCGGAGGAAGTCTCATCATTGGTGGGATACTGATTTCTGAGTGGTGAATGGGCCCGCCAGGACTCGAACCTGGAACCCGCTGATTATGAGTCAGCTGCTCTGCCGATTGAGCTACGGGCCCTTTTGAGGCTTAAATAATATATCCCCACCTCCAGACCCTGTCAAGATGGGGCCAGAGTTTTTTGGGAAAATACTTTACCAGTAATCACTTCCTATTTCACACTTTGCGAAAAAAAAATCCTCTTTATTCCTTCTTCGAATTACAGGAGAAACCTCACTTACGATCTCCCTCCCACTTGTGGGAGGGGATTGGGGCAGAGCAACATTTTCCTGTCAATTCTGTCTTTTCGCCCCCTTTCATAATCCTTTCCTGCAGAGATTTGCTTTGTGTGGGAGGAGGTTTGAGAAGAATCTTCTTCCACAGTTGCTAAACTTACTGCGGAGAAGGAGGTTAAAGAAATCATGTTTTTCCTTCTTTCTAAAAGCAATTTTTCGAGCAGCCTCAGACAGGGTCATAAAAGCGTTCAGAAAGTGTCTTAAAGAGATCAATTTAGTTTAATCTACTGCAAAGGGGGTGCTATTCATAAATTGAGCCTTTGCCTTCTTTTCTCTACAGCACTAAGTTTTATTTAAAAATCTATATCATCAGGATGAATTTGTTCCATTAAATTTTTAAAATACAAATCTTCAAAAAACAAATTAAACCAAATACCCAGGCATCCTGATGAAATTAGAATGTCATAAATTTGAGGAGACACCACCGTTGATTTATAATTGTACAAATGGGTAATGACAAAGAACTTACATTATGGGAGCACCTTGAAGAGTTAAGAACAAGACTGATAAGAATAATAATTGCGGTAATCGTTACAGGAATCGTTGGATATATATTTTCAGACCAGATTATCTATCTGCTCTCAAAACCAGTTGGAAAACTCTACTTCTTCTCTCCTCCTGAAGCATTTTTAATCAGATTGAAGATACTTTTATTTTCAGGTCTCTTCTTTTCAGCACCTTACATGTTATATGAGCTCTGGAAGTTTGTCGAACCTGGTCTACTTCCTCATGAAAAAAAATATTCAGTTCCGTTGATCGTAAGTGGAACTGTACTTTTTTATGTAGGGATTGCATTTGGTTTATTTGTTGCACTCCCTCTTGGTGTAAAGGTGCTCGTTGAATTCGGGGGGAAATATATGCAGGGTCTTTTCAACGCAAAAAGTTATTTCAATTTCGCCCTGTTACTTCTCTTCAGTTTCGGGATACTCTTTGAATTCCCGGTCGTAATTGTTTTTCTATCTGAAATCGGAGTCATCGATCCGTACAAACTTTCCAAGCAGAGAAAGTACGTTATAGTAGGCATTTTCGTCGTTGCTGCTATAATCACTCCGTCAGTGGACATGGTAACTCAATCCATACTCGCAATACCTTTGATTCTCCTTTTTGAGATCTCGATATTCTTCTCCAAACTTGCCAGAAAGAGGCGGAAGGAGTCTAAAACGGAAGAGCAAAAGAAAGATGAGGTTCCTGAAAACAAATGATTCCATGGATTGCGAGTCTTGGACTTTACATCCTTTCATTTTCGCCATTTAGCTTTCCCTTTCTTATATTTTTTGCATTTGTTCCCATCCTGATGGTTATAAAAAAATACACATACAAAGAAGTGTTTTGGAAGTTTTTTATCGGCGGTGCTATATTTAGTACCATACATGTTTATTGGATTCTCTATCTGGATGTTCCTTCAGGCATTGAAAAACTCCTGATTTTCGGTTTGATTTTGATGGTAACCTATCTTGCCTTTTTTTATGGTATTATAGGAGTTTTGTTTAGGTATGGCATGGAATATTCAACAGGAATTTTACTCGTCCCATCATTCTGGGTGATTATTGAATATTTAAGATCATACGGCGATCTGGGGTTCCCATGGTCCCCTCTCTGGGAAGGACTCCTGAGAAACTTAACATTCTATCAGATCTCACGATTTTTCGGTCCTTTTGGAGTTTCTTTCTTAATCATACTAATTAATGTCATAATCGCAAAAGGAATTAGAAAGAAGAAGTGTAGCTTATTGTTTGTGGGAATAGGATTAATTTTCATCTTCGAAGGGTGGGGATACTATTTAAAAATGCATACATTTCCTCATCATAAGTCTATAAAGGTGGCAGTCTTCCAGCCGAACGTTCTACCAAAATATCAGGACAACCCAAAAGAATGGGAGGAAACCTTTTCTGCGTATTCAAAGTTAAACTCAACTTTAAAGGACACCCCTGACCTTATAATCTTTTCAGAGTCTTCCCTACCTGGATATTACAGATTATCAAGAAATTCAAAAAAGGTTGTACAGGGCGTGTTAGATAAACATCCAAGTTATATTCTCCTTGGCACAGCAGACTATAAATTTGTCAGCAAGGACAAATACAATCTTTACAATGCTGCTTTCTTAATTTCTCCAACCGGGGCGATAATTAACAAATTTTACAAGACACATCTTGTACCATTTGGAGAATGGTTACCATTTGAGGACCGCATTCCATATTTAAGAAATATAAATCTCGGACAGGGAAATTATTTACCGGGTAAAAGTTACCGTCCACTTCAGGTAAAGTGCGCCAGACTCGGGGTATTGATTTGTTTTGAATCAATATTTCCTGAGATTGCAAGGAAGGAAGTCAACCTTGGTGCAAATCTTCTGGTCAATATCACAAATGATGGATGGTTTGGCCACTCACTGGGGCCACGGGAACACTTTTATCTTGCCATTTTCAGGGCGATAGAATCTCAGAAGTACCTTATCCGAGCAGCAAAAACTGGAATCTCTGCAATCGTATCACCTGACGGAAGCATCCTGAAAAAACTTGATCAATTTAAAGCCGGAATTATAGAAGACAAGGTACCTCTTATTCGTGGAGAGACTTTTTACGATAAATACGGCGAATGGATGGTCTGGCTATCTTTATTGATGACCGTTATAATTCTGTCTTATAATTCAATAAAAAGGCTCATCTGGAGGTAGAAGATGCATCTGATACTATTTGTAGCTATGTTGTTTTCTCAACAGGAAGTTACAATTCAACAAATCCAAGGGGGGACATCAACATCACCTTATGTAGGACAGAGAGTTATAACAAAGGGGGTTGTTACTGGAGTTTACCAGCATGGTTTTTTCATAGAGGATACACTTCAAGGTCCCTGGAGTGGAATCTGGATTCACTCCAATGCAGCAGTAACTCGTGGGGACTTTATCAGATTGTCTGGGGTAGTTCTTGAATTTTATAATCTAACTGAGCTTGATAGTGTGCAAAATGTAACCGTACTCGCTCACGGTTACGAAATATTTCCTGAAACATTGTCAACACATGATGCAGGACAGGAGATGTGGGAGGGTGTATTGCTAACAGTTCAGGGAGCAGTTTGTGAAAGTTTACCCAACCAGTATGGTGAATGGTGGGTAAATGATGGAACGGGCCCACTCATGGTTGACGATATGGGATACGCAGCATCTCCAGTTGTAGGCAACTGCTATAATATTACCGGTCCCTTATCTTATTCTTACGGAAATTACAAACTTGAGCCACGGGACTCTCGCGATGTCGAACAGGTTATTTGCCCCATCAGGTTCACTTCAATTTATTTCACTCCTACTCTACCTGATCCTGACCAAGATGTCACAGTTGTAGCGAATGTGCTTTCTCATACAAATTTTCTGACAGACTCCCTATTTTACAAAAATAATGGAAATCTCTGGGTAGGGGTTCCACATGATAGTGTGGTTGGATCAAATTATTATTACACGATCCCACATCAGCCACTTGGTAGTACTGTATATTTTTACATTGAGATCTGGAGAGAAGATTCTTCTTCAGTAATGTCAGATACGAATATGTATCTTGTACCTGACTTCTCGAAGACGATTCCACTCGGTTTCGTACACGTACTTGATAGAAATGGGGTATCAATCCTCGAGGGTAGAACAATTAAATTCACGGGAAAGGTTACAACAGGAGGAGAGCTCGGTTTAACGTATTATCTACAGGACACTTCCGGGGGAATTGCTATTTACAATCCCGGTATTACACTCGACAGAGGTGACAGTGTTGTGGGTATGGGAACAGTCCAATCTTATTACGGATTAGCCGAGTTGAAAAACACCTCATTCTCCCTGATAACACATGGGAGTGAAGTAATCCCAGAGGTCGTAACGTGCAGAGAGCTGTCTACGAACGGTGAGAAATACGAAGGTAAACTGCTCAGGATAAACGGAGTGACATCGACTGCATCTTATTTCCCGGTTGACGGTACGATAACCATTATTGATTCAACCGGTACATTTACACTATTCATAGACAGGGATACGGATCTTGGTTCCCTTCCTGTTCCACAGGGAAGATTCGATGTGATAGGGATCCTGTCACAACACGATGCTTCACCTCCATATACTGAAGGATATCAGCTTGTTCCAAGATCACATGAAGATATTATCTTCTCTGGAAACGGAAGTGGCGAAATTGCACTCGTTCCTCCCATTGTGTTTCCTGGAGACACAACTAATCTTAGATTTATTGCCTCTAATATACCGGGAAATCTCAGAATCATATTACCCACTGGATTAAACTGGAGTTTCAACCTTTCCAATATAAGAATGATTACATCAATAGATTCAGTGACAGTTGATTCTGTTTCAAGATTTGTCACTTTTTATTCCAGTACAGATAGTCTGGACTTTGTGCTTTTAAATGTTATTGTTCCTGACACTATCGTAAACTATCAATTTATGGTTAAGACCTCTCAGGATCAGAATTTCCTGAGAATAATGAAGTTTCCGATACTATTTACAGTAACGCCTCTCAGTGATGTTCAGGGGGATTCGACGGTATCTCCTATGCTCGGTGACACAGTAAAAGTCGGTGGATGGGTTGTAGGGCCATCGGATGTCTTCAGTCCATCCGGAAAAACTACATTCTGGATCAACGACGGAACAGATGGAGTAGAGGTCTTTTCATACAGTTCCACTTCTCCTGAAAGAATAGGTGATTTCGTAGTAGTGGAAGGGGTTGTTAATGAATATAATGGTCTCACACAAGTTACTTTTACCCCCGATGGTTTAACGAAAGTGCTTAGTGGGTTTAAAGATTTTATACCTGCGCCAGAAACACTTGATGTTTCTCAGGGCCTCAATGAGACACTCGAAGGAAACCTGGTTGTAGTCACAGGGAACCTTGCTACTCTACCATCAAGAGGTGGAAGCGGTTACAATTTCACCGTTCTAAATGGCCTTGCACCAATTGATGTACGTGTAATGGACGGAACCGGAATTGACGTAACAAAGCTTAAAAAAGGACAGGTTCTGAAAATCAGGGGAATAGTTTCTCAATACGATCAGACCCCACCGTACACTTCCGGGTATCAAATAATGCCAGTTACGAATGAAGATGTGCAAATACTTCAGGCTGAGACCACGGCGGTCATTTCTCTATCTCTCGATAGAAAGGTAGCTATAGAAGACGATGGAACTGTTTTCACAATCACTGTAAAATCTCCATTAAGTGCCGAAAACACTGTAAAAATCTTCGATATTGAAGGAAGAAAAATTAAGACACTTGCCGAAAGGCATGTCGGCCCTATAATACTTCGATGGGATTTAAGAAATGATTACGATGACTTTGTAAAAGTTGGCATGTATATTATTCAACTTAAAAGCATGTACAATGGTTCAACAGAAACTATCAACAAATTAATCCTCGTCACAAGGAGGTTTAAATAAATTGGCTGACACGAGGTTATTAACGGACAAAAGACCTCCTCATTCCATCGAAGCTGAGATGAGTGTACTCGGCTCAATGATGCTCGATGAGACAGCACTCTTGAAGGCTATTGAAATTCTCCAGGAGGACGACTTTTACTTAAAATCTCACAAAACTATTTTTAAAGCTATTGTAGAGCTATTTGAGGAAAAGTCGACTGCGGATGTACTGTCTGTTAAGGATAAATTAGAAAAGGAAAAGAAACTCGAGGAAATTGGCGGTGCTGAATATCTTGGTAGTCTCGTAGATTCTGTGATCACCCCAGATCTGATAACCGAGCATGCAAAAATTGTCCTCGAAAAATCTATTTATAGAAAGGTCATTCATGTTGCAAATTCCATCCTTTCACAGGCATATCAAGAGGGATTCCCCGCAGATGACTTACTGGATTTCGCTGAACATAAAATTCTTGAAATCGGTGAGAGAAGGGTATCTGGTGGATGGGTGAAAAGTAGTGATCTCGTCATGAGGGTTTTTGAAGAAATAGAAAGGACTATGAGCAGCAGGGAGGGAATGGTAGTTGGACTCCCATCTGGTTTTAAAGACCTTGATAGTCTAACCACCGGATTTCAGCCTGGAGACCTCGTCATTCTCGCATCAAGGCCATCAGTTGGAAAAACCACTTTTGCCCTCAACATTATGCGATTTCTATCAATTGAGAAAAAAATCCCAACAGCCATATTCAGTCTGGAAATGACCAAGGAACAACTTGCACTCCGACTACTGTGTATGCAAGGGAGAGTCGATGCCCAGAAAATTAGAAGAGGAATTATAAAGAGAGAGGAAATAAGGAAGTTGACTTCGGCAGCGAACAAACTTGCAAAGGCACCAATTTATATTGATGACACGGCCGCAATCCCAATACTTGAATTAAAGGCAAAGGCAAGAAGAATTGTTAAGGAAGCTGGAGTAAAGCTTATCGTAGTAGACTATTTACAGCTAATTCAAGGGCCTAAGGATGTGGACAATAGACAGCAAGAGATCTCGGCTATTTCAAGATCCCTGAAAGCCCTTGCAAAAGAGCTGAACGTCACTGTACTCGCTCTCTCCCAGCTCTCAAGAGCTGTGGAACAGAGACACGATAAAAGACCACAGCTCTCAGATTTGAGAGAATCTGGAGCGATTGAACAGGATGCCGATACTGTGCTCTTTATCTACAGACCTGAAATGGCCAAGAGACTTGAAGAAGTACCCGATGAAGAAAAGAACATTGCAGAAATTATTATTGGAAAACAAAGGAATGGTCCCATCGGGTCCATTAAATTAACATTTATTAAAGATCAACTTAGATTCGAAAACTACACTCCTCGGGAGGAAGAAATTCCTGAAATCGAAGTTCCTGAGGATTACTTATAAGGAGGTCAGAAGATGAGAATACAGCTCATTCTTTCACTAATCTACTTTATTGTTGCAGCTCTCTTTCTGGGAATAAACTCTCAATATGCCAGAGGTGTCTTCGAAATCAATCTCGTATTCACCAGGGTGGACGTTGCAATATTTCCATTGAT
>CAYNMM010000040.1:0-18478 GCA_964398355.1 uncultured bacterium | reverse complement strand
AGGCCCAGTTGTTCGCATCCGTATAACCATTTGAAAATATGAATGGAAGTCTTTTCCCTCTTAAATATATCCTCCCTGATGGTGTTATTTTAATATATTTCCCAAAATAAATATTGCCACCGACCTTTCTGTATTTAATGTGAAATTTTACGGCAATATTTCGATAATGAATTATATCAACCCCATTTTTGTGCTTGTATGGTACATGAACAAGCCTGAAAGAAAGGAGTATCGATAAAATCAAAAGCTTCATGCTGGATTTTATAAAGGGACACATAATTTAAATCAAGGGAAGAAAGAAATATTAAAGGCACTTCCACGATAGGCCACTACAAGACAGAAACCTTAGATTTAAACATTCAAATAACAAAAAGAATCAGACAAATAGATCAACGATTTTGAAATCTCTTACAAGACCAAAGTCCGTTATTTTTAATTCAGGGATTACCGGCAGGGCAAGAAAACTTAACTGCATGAATGGATTTGCCAAAGTCCCGCCGAGTGCTCTGTATGCTTTATTTAAATTTTTCTCAAGTTTTGACAGTAAATCAACATCAAGATCGGCCATGAGACCCCCTACAGGAAGTGGAAGCTCAGCCATTACTTCACCATCCTTCACTACCACCATTCCTCCTCCGATTTCTTTTAACCTATGAACAGCAAAAACTGTATCGGAGTCAGTAACTCCGATAGCTATTATGTTGTGAGAATCATGGGCCACTGTTGAAGCTATTGCTCCTTCTCGTAGACCAAACCCATTTACAAACCCAAGGCCCACATTTCCAGTACCTTTATGCCTCTCCCAAACGGAGATTTTCAAGATATCCCTTTCAACATCACTCACCACTTCCCCGTTTCTGACTCTGGCACTTGAGATAAATTCTCCAGTTATTAAACTATTTTCAATGACTTGAATGACACGAACTCTATTCCCCTTAGCTGGAATTCTAAGTGATTTTAAATCCGGATTCACATTCATATTCCCAACAATTTTACTTCCTGAAACGGCAAACTGACTCTGGATTTCACCAAATTTCACCACCCAGTGACCGTCTTTTATCACATGGTTCACATTAATATCTTTGTCAAAAAGGACAATGTCAGCTTTTTTACCCGGTGCAATTTCACCCCTATCGAAAAGACGAAAATAACGAGCGGTATTAATCGTCACAAGTCTTATTGCAGTAACAAGATCAAGGCCAAGTTGCAGAGATTTCCTTACAATACTATCAAGATGTCCTTCGTTCAGAATTGTAGATGGATGTCTATCATCAGAAACAAAGGAGAAAAAGGGCCAATTTTCTGGCTTGATAAGAGGGAGCAATGTTCTCAAATTCTTAGCAAGCGTTCCTTCCCTAATCATAATATGCATTCCGAGCTTTAGTTTTTCCAATGCTTCATCAAATTCTGTACACTCATGATCAGAATAAATACCACCAGAGATATAAGCATTGAGATATTTCCCACGGAGTAGTGGGGCATGGCCATCTTGAATTTCAAAAATCCCTAATTTTTTAACTACATCTGGATCATTCCTGTAAACTCCGGGGAAATTCATCATTTCAGCGAGACCGATAACCCTTTCCAAATTCTTTAATTTTTTGAGGTCATTAGCGTTAAGTTTGGCGCCACTCGTCTCGAGGGGAGTCGCAGGTACACATGAAGGCGCCATAAAAAATATGTCGATCGGAAGGTTCCTCGATCTCTCGATCATAAACCTGACACCATCTATACCAGACACATTGGCAATTTCATGAGGATCAGCAATTACCGATGTTGTTCCGTGCTTTAAAACCGCTTTCGCAAAGTATGGTGGAGTCATCATCGAACTCTCGATATGAATGTGACCCTCAATAAATCCAGGAGCAGCGTAAAGCCCAGTTGCATCAAATTCCTCTAACCCATTATATCCCCTACCGAGAGCCGCTATTTTACCATTCGCAATTACAATATCTGTTTCTTCTATGTCACCCGATCGCACATTGACATGCTTAACATTCCTCAAAATAAGGTCGGCTTTTTTCCTACCAGATGCAACATCGATTATTTTCATTTGAAAGTCTCCTTAATCTTCAACCTCACAAGATTGAGGACGGTCAAAGCAGCCTGTTTTTTTATCATTAACCTATCACCTTTAAAAATTTTTCGAATTACAGTTGTCTTTCCCTCGATCGATACCCCCATAAATACCAACCCTACAGGCTTTTCCGGTGTACCACCAGTGGGACCAGCAATACCTGTAGTCGACAGCCCTACATTCGTCTTTAACAAATTTCTGACTCCCTCTGCCATCATTATGGCAACAGGCTCAGATACGGCACCAAAATGATTAAGAATAATATCACTCACCCCAAGAACGCCTTGTTTAACTTCGTTCCAGTAAGAGACTACACCACCCTTGAAATAATCTGAACTACCTGGAACATCTGTGATCAAATTAGCAACAAGTCCCCCAGTGCATGATTCTGACGTCGCTATCGTAAGTCCTTTATCCCTCAATAATTTTCCAACAACGGACTGAAGCGTTTCATCGTCATATCCATAAATGTAATCTCCCAGCTTATCCTCCAACAGGCTTATTTTTTTCGCCATCTCCTCTCTCAATTTGTCAATGTCATTGCCTTTCATCGTTAATTTCAAATCAACCATACCTGGAACTATCGGGTAAAATCCTATCGGTGATAAAAATTTTATGTCATCCTTGAGAATTTCAACGATGTCACTCTCTTTTAAGCCAAAGGTCTTCACAGTTTTTACATAAATTTGATCAGATGATAGAACAGAGAACTTGCTTGAAGCATTCTCAAGAACATTCTTCAATTCATGGGGAGGCCCGGGTAATATCATTAAGATTTTACCGTCTATTTTACCAAAATAGCCTGGAGCGAGACCGTAATCATTTTTTATAAGCTCAAATCCTTCTGGTACATACCCATAATTTTTATGAATTTCCGTTATCCTAACTCCACGCTCTACCATTTTTTTCTCAATATCTCTGTACAGTTCTTCATCAAATAAAAGATTTACTCCAATTGCCCGAGCTACAGCTTCTCTTGTTACATCATCAACCGTGATACCAAGGCCACCTGTGACTATCACTATATCACTATCATTGAGAGCTTCTTTTATTGACTTAATAATCTCTTGCGGATCATCCCTAACTGTACAATCTCTTAAAACTTCAATACCAAACCGTCCGAGGAATTCCGCAATGGTTTTTAAATTCGTATTCAATGTCCTCCCACTCAAAAGCTCATCTCCAACTGAAATCACTATGGCTTTCATCTCATGAACCTCCAGAATTTTTCTTTATTTAATGGACATCCTTCACAAATGGGTTTAGTTTTACAATAAACCTTCCCCAACTTAACAATCAATGCGTGATATTCTTTGTAAATATCAACGTCGTTAGGCAAACTACTCTCGAAAAGTTGGCGAATATCATCATATTCTTCATTGCCTGAAATGATACCGTGTCTTATCAAAAATCTCCTTGTATAGGCATCAACTACAAAGATGGGTTTTTCAAGGGCATAGAGAATGATTGAATCCGCCGTTTCTTTTCCTATACCGGAAACTTCAAGTAAAGATTTTCGTAATCTCGAAACATCTAAATGCTTCAATTTTTCGAGACCGCCTGAGTCCTTCAAGAATTTTATAAAACTTTTGAGTCTTTTGGTTTTAACGTTAAAAAAACCTGATGGTTTTATAAGGTGACTTAGTTCCTCACAGGGAAGTGAGTAAAGGCTATCAACATCAATAAGATCTCTCATTTTTAGATTTTTTATAGCTTTTTCAACGTTTCTCCAGTTGGTATTTTGAGTTAATATTGCTCCAATAGCAATTTCAAGAGGTGTATCTCCTGGCCACCAGTGCTGTGGTCCAAAGGTTTCAAGCAACTCATCGTACACTTCTAACAGGAATTTTTCAAATTCAGTGGTAATTTTCATAGTAAAATTTATAACCAGGTTTTTAAGTAATATCAATCAATTCCGGAGTTTTCCACATTTTTGGTGCTTGCAGAAAATACATTTTGACCCATAATTTCCCAATAAATGTTAAAAAATGTTAAAAAATTTAAAGAGCGCTGAAAATGGCCAGAAAACAAAACGGTAGACATAATTCTAAAGCCCGGATTGATTCCCGCGGAAGACTTTCTATTCCTAAATCTGTAAGGAAACATCTAAAGATTGACAAAGGGGATACAGTCGTTATTTTAAAAGATCTATCAGTAAACGAAGAGAAAAACTGCATCGATATTTTCCCGATTAAAAGCTGGAAGAAGATCGAAAATGGGTTCAGGAACATGTTAAACTTTGGTGATGAGGAAACTAAAGAAATCATAAGAGATTTAATGGGGGAAATTGAGTACGTGGAAATTGATGATCTTGGCAGGGTCCTTGTTCCGGGGAACTTAATAAGAGAGGCAGAATTAAAGAATGAAGTCCTCTTTGTCAAAATGCCAGATTATGTTGAAGTTTGGGATCCTGATAAGAGAATGGAATATAAGAGGAAATTAAAAGAAAAAATCAGCATTGAAAAATATAAGGAAATTTTGTCAAAAGCAAAAATTGGAGGAGATCATGAGGAACGAGATACACAAGCCAGTAATGGTTGAAGAGGTCTTGAGGTTTATGGCTGCAAGACCGGGTCAGATTGTTATTGATGCCACAGCGGGACTCGGTGGGCATACAAAGGCCCTCTGGGACTCTGTTAGGCCTGACGGCATTGTAATCGCCATTGAAAAAGATATTGATTCTCTTAGATTTGCAAGAGAAAGAGTGGATGGAGATGGTGTTGTCTTCATCCATGAGTCATACACAAACCTTTCCAGTATTACAGAATTCCTGGGAATAAAAGGTAAAGTAAGTGCCATCCTTTTTGACCTCGGTATCTCCTCATATCTTCTCGAATACTCAGGCAGAGGTTTTTCTTTTCTTCAGGATGAATACCTCGACATGAGATTCAATCCCGATGAAGGTCTCCCCGCAGATCATTACATAAACCGTTTGAATGAGAATCAGTTAACTCATATATTCAAAGATTACGGAGAAATCCGTTTTGCCAGATCAATTGCTCAGGGAATTGTAAGATTTAGGAAAAAACAGAGAATTAGTACAACCGCAATTTTAAATGAGATTGTACTCAGATCAGTGCCCGGTATTTACAGGAGGAACAATAAGTTAAAAAAACGCCTGCTCGCTCAAGTTTACCAGGCTCTCAGGATACAGGTAAATAAAGAACTGGAAGCAATTGCCACCGGACTGGTTGAAGGTTTGAAGATTCTCTCTCCCGGTGGCAGGTTGGTTGTAATTTCATACCACTCCCTTGAAGATAGGCTTGCTAAACAAATAAAGAGGATCAGCGGTGTCGATGCGTTATTAAAAAAACCTCTAACACCGTCCCAAAGTGAAATTGCAATGAATCCAAGGGCAAGAAGTGCAAAACTAAGAGCATATAAAAAAATGGGGGAGTTAAATGAGGAAGATCTGGATTATTTTATTAGTCTTGGGTGGAATAATGTTGGTCCTTATAGGACCAATATCGCCGCTTCAATGGGCAAAAGCTGAGAAACTAAACCGGATCAATTCTCAGCTTGCACTGGAAAAAGCCCGCATCGACAGCCTGAACCACAAGATCCAGAGGTTAAAAAGTTTTTATTACATAAAAAAGGAAGCCATAAAGTATGGATACAGACCATCAAGGCCGGAGGTCCTACACCCTGAGAGCTCTTATCGTGGCAATACTGGTTCTGGCCTACACAGGTCTAACCGTATACTATCTCGTTAAATTTCAGCTTTTTAACAAATCTCCGGTCAAAACACACGTCATTGTTCATAAACTTCCTGCTGAGAGGGGGGAAATTACAGATAAAAATGGTTTTAAAATAGCCTTTAATCATCTGGCTTATAATGTTTTTCAAAGACACAGGATTCCTGATAAATACGTACCTCTGCTTGAAAACCTTGGTCTTAAGGTCAAAAATAGCCCATCTTATTGGAAAAAAAATCCAAGAATGGTAAGAATTGGTTCAAATATACCGGCTGAGGAAGTCAGTAAGATCTACGGAATACCTGGTTTAACATTTGAAAAGGCCTGGTTCAGGACGTATACCGACCCCTTTATATTCGAGCCAATTGTGGGATGCGTCCAGCGTACATCCGGTAGGGGCCTTGAAGGAATTGAATTCGAATTTGACAGTTATCTCAAAGGAGTTCCTGGAAGAATTGCTTATCTGATAACAAATGTTAAAGATAGCACCAAAAAAAACCGCTATAAAATTCCTCTGCCAGACTCGCAGATTGTTATACCCCGAAAAGGATGCAGTGTCGTTCTCACGATTGATCAAAAATTACAAACTATCGCATACGAAGCATTAAAAAAAGGCGTCGATGACTGGCATGCAAGACGTGGAGCAGCTATCATCGAGGTACCAGCAACAGGTGAGATTCTTGCATTCGCAATTTACCCTTCATATAATCCCCAGCAATATACAACAACAAATCCTGCTCTTAAAAAAATATGGCCAATCACTGACCCGTATGAACCGGGATCAATTTTTAAAGTAATAACTTATGGAACTGCTATTTCCAGAGGCATTTCGCCGGACTTGATGATCGACACAGACCACGGGAAAATCAGGATTAAAAATTTCACTATATCGGATGTTCATCCTCTCGGTAGAATTCCAATGAGAGAAGCATTGATTCATTCTTCTAATGTCGGGACCATAAAACTTGCTTTTCTCGTTGGCAAGAGAAGAATTTATTCAACTATTAAAAGGGCCGGCGTTGGTAAAAAAACAGGAATTAAACTTCCAGGAGAAAATCCAGGGATAATGGAAAACTATATCAAGTGGGACAAAACAAGGTTTGCAAATGTCGTGATCGGCTATGGTTTCCTGATAAATTCCCTACACATTGTAACCATTTACGGAGCTGTTGCGAACAATGGCTTGATTGTATACCCAAGAATAGTCAAATGTATCAACTGTCCTGACAGCACTATAACTTACAACATCAGATATGGAAATAGACTTTTTCCAGCATCAGTTACCAAGACCCTAAGAGAGATACTTGTTGACGTCGTTGAAAAAGGTACGGGAAGACGGGCGAAAATAGATGGAATACGCATTGCTGGCAAAACCGGTACAGCCAACAAGCTTGATAAAAAAACTAAGAGATATAACCGCAGTAAAAGAATCGTTTCTTTCGTCGGTTTCTTCCCGGCAGAAAAGCCATCTTACCTGATTTACGTTGTGGTTGATGAACCCCATAAAAAGGGTTTTGAAGCTTATGGCGGTAGTGTCGCTGCACCAATTTTTAAGGAAATTGCCCAAACCATGATCAATCTGGGGTATTAAAATGAAAATAAGTAAGCTATCAAAATTCGGAGAATTAATTAATTTGAGGGAGGATGCTGAAATTAAAGACATCTCCTATGACTCCCGTCGGGTGAAGAAAGGAGACCTTTTTATTGCTCTAATTGGAAGGAATTTTGATGGACATATTTTTGTTGAAGATGCATTTAAACATGGAGCTGTAGCTGCCGTTGTCTCAAAAAAACTTGACATTAATATTCCCCAGCTCCTTGTTCCTGATACCCGTGAAGCTATGGCAAACATTTCGGCCTTCTTTTATCACTATCCCTCAAAATATCTTCATGTCACTGGAGTCACAGGAACAAATGGGAAATCAACCACCGTGTTCATTATTCATAAGATTCTAAAAAAACTGCGTCAAAAAAGTTCATTAGTGGGTACAATAGAGTATGAAATAGCCGGTAAACACATTAAGGCTGATAGAACCACTCCAGAGTCCCCGGATATTCAAAAATTCATGTATGAAACGTGGAAGAATGATGGTAAATTCTTCAATATGGAGGTATCATCACAGAGTATCTGTGAGAAAAGAGTTGAAAACATAAAATTCAGTAGCGCTGTATTCACGAATCTTTCACGAGAGCACCTTGAATATCATAAGACTTTTGAGAATTATAAAAAGGCAAAATTGGAATTTTTTAAAAAGGCGGCACGCTCCGGAGCTACGGCTTATTTTAACTCTGATGACCCGCACTATGAAGATTTCCTCAGAGTATTTATAAATAGCGGAGGGAAAAGGTATTACACCTATGCTATAAAGAAACATGGAGACATCAGAGCTATTGAGATCTGCCTATCTCTTGAAGGGGCAAAGTTTTCCATAGCTTACAAAGGTGAAAAATATCATATTAAATCAAAATTAATCGGAACCCATAACGTCTATAATATACTTGCCGCTTTTGGCGTGTTGATCAATTCTGGATTTGATCCTCATGAGATCTCACTGGCAATCCAGGAAATCCCCTCTGTTCCTGGACGACTTGAGAAAATCGAAAAACATGGGATAAACTTTTTCATAGACTATGCTCATACACCAGAGGCATTGCGTAATGTGATGCAATCACTTAGAAAATTAACTTCCAACAGGATAATCATTGTCTTTGGTGCTGGCGGAAACAGAGATGCAGGGAAACGCCCCCTAATGGGGTCTATAGCTTCTAAATTCGCAGACTTTATAATATTAACCTCAGATAATCCCAGGAGTGAGGATCCCCTGAAAATCGTCAACGATATAAAATCAGGGATATCTGGAGACAATTATCTGATTGAGATCGATAGAGAAAAAGCAATCCGCAAGGCTTTTTCCCTGGCAAGAACGGGTGATGTAATACTTGTTGCAGGAAAAGGACACGAAGAATACCAGGAGGTTAGAGGAAAGAAATACCACTTTAGTGATAGGGAGGTTATACTGGCCCTATGAAATACTATCTCGGAGAAATCGCAAAAATAGTCAAAGGCGAGCTGAATGGAAATCCGAATCTGCTGGTGACCGGTGTTTCAACGGATTCCCGAAAAATCAGGCGAAATGATATCTTCGTTGCCATTAAAGGGGAGAGATTCAACGGAGAAAACTTTGTCGAGCAAGCCATCTCGAATGGAGCCACCGGTGCTATTGTATCAAAAGACTTCAGGGAAAAAATCCAGAACGTAATAAAAGTTGAAAACACTATTGAGGCACTTGGTAGCCTCGCAGCTCATTACCGGAGTCAGTTTGAAAAATTAAAAGTTATCGGAATAACGGGCTCAACAGGAAAGACAACAACAAAAGAAATGATTTTTTACGCCATTAGACGAAATTTCAATGTCGTAAAAAATGTCAAAAGTTACAACAATTTTATCGGTGTACCTCTTACAATATTTTCCGTCAAACCTGAAACAGAAGTCTTAATCAGCGAAATTGGTACCAATCATCCAGGTGAAATTGACAAACTCGTTAGCATTGTTCGTCCCCAAATTGCGATAGTAACATCAATAGGTCCATCTCATCTTGAGTTCTTTGGTACGGTTAAAAGTGTCGCAATTGAGAAAGCTGACATCCTCAAATACTTGCCAGAGAATGGAATTGCCATCTTAAACAAGGATATGCCTTTTTTCGACGAGATACTGAAAATGTATCCAGTAAAAAAACTAATAACGGTTTCTACCAGGGATAAAAAGGGAGCAGATTATTATGCAGAAATAAATTACATGGACTTCAAAAGGAACGAAGTTACAATAAATGGAAAGTTTAAATTGATCCTCCACCCTGGAGGAATGGGAACTGTATATGGCGCCCTTTTCTCTATTGCGGTTGCGAACATATTTGAAATTCCTGTAAATGATACATTAACCGGTCTTTCAAAATTTCACGGAGTCCACATGAGAAAGGAGATCCTGGAATTTGGAAAATATCGCATTCTTAACGATGCTTACAACGCTAATCCAGATTCAATGAGGGATTTTCTTTTGACATTGAAGCCATATCGTGATGAAGTCATCCTTATCCTTGGTGATATGTTTGAACTTGGTGATTATGCTGAGTTCTACCACCGTAAGACAGGTCGATTAATAAAAGAACTTGGTTTCAAAAGACTCTTTACTATAGGTCGCATGGCGAGGTTTATAAGTCTGGAGGCAGGGAACATATCTTTAAATCTCCATCTGGAATCGATTGAAGACATTGTCGAAGAGCTTAGAAAATTTTCCAGCGAAAATCTGTTTATCGCTCTTAAAGCATCGAGGGCAATGCAGCTTGAAAGAATTATTGAAAAATTAAGGAGGCAGTGATGTTTTATCATATTTTCTACCCACTCGCTAAATATTCCATCATTTTCAACCTTTTCAGGTACATTACGTTTAGAACGATGTATGCATCTGTTACGTCTTTTGTCCTCACAGTCATCTTCCTCCCGATATTTATCCGTCGGGTGAAGAAAATTGGACTAAAGGAGAAAATTTATAAGTATGCACCAGAGTCTCATAAAGCAAAGGAAGGGACGCCAACTGGAGGAGGTATAGTTTTTGTCACATCTGTAATAATTGCCACACTTTTATGGGCCAACCTTACAAACCTTTTTATCTACACCGCATTAATTGTAACAGTTTATCTTGGTATCTTTGGGTTTGTGGATGATTACACAAAGCTACATGGAACATCCAAGCGGAGAGGACTTCCCGCGTGGATCAAATTGCTTGGGCATTTTATTCTTTCCGTGTTTGTACTGTTCATGATGTACAAAATATTTCCACCAGCAATCCGTACAAAAACTCAGTTTCTTGTTTTTAAGAATTTCTTCATAGATTTTGGATGGGCTTACATTTTATTCGTAATGCTTGTATTCATCGGGTCAACCAATTCTGTTAATCTAACAGATGGTCTCGATGGACTTGCAGCTGGCGCATCAATACCAACACTGGGGGTATTTCTGATAGTTGCATATATTACAGGGAATAAAATTCTATCAAGTTATCTCCATATTCTGTTCATCTCAGGAGCAGGGGAACTTTCCATTTTCATCGGCTCATTTATGGGTGCTCTACTTGGATTTCTCTGGTTCAATGCCCATCCAGCAGACATATTCATGGGGGATACAGGATCTCAAGCTATTGGAGGGGCTCTCGGGATTGTCTCTATTTTAACCAAACAAGAATTCTTACTCGCAATAGCCGGATTTCTGTTTGTTATGGAAGCCCTTTCTGTCATTATCCAGGTCACCTATTTTAAATACTCAGGTGGCAAAAGAATCTTTCTGAAATCTCCTCTTCACCATCATTTTGAAGAACTTGGGTGGAGCGAAAATAAAATCGTTGTCAGATTCTGGATCATCTCAGCTATATTTGCAGTTATCGCCATTTCTACTTTGAAAATACGATGAAAAGTTTTAAGGAGAGCATAATAAGCAAAAAAATCGTGATTATCGGAGCCGGGAAGTCTGGTTTAGCAGCCGTTAAACTGCTAAAAAAATTAGGAACACGACATATATTTCTCTCTGAAAAATATCGAATAGCAGAGTCAGTTAAATCTTTTTTAAGAAAAAATGGAGTATGGTGGGAAGAAGGAGGTCATACATCACGTATATTCAGTGGTGAACTTGTTATCATTAGCCCAGGTGTAAACATACATACTCCAATGATCTCAAGAATAAAAGATAATCTTATCCCAATGTTTGGTGAACTGGAGTTGGGCTACAGATTTACAAGTGGTAAAATAGTTGCAGTTACAGGTACAAACGGGAAATCGACCGTCGTTTCATTAATTGCAGATATGTTGAAAGATTATACCCTGGCAGGAAATATCGGGGCCCCTTTATCCAATTTTGCAGGGGAAAAAAGAAATTTCATACTTGAAGTCTCAAGCTTCCAGTTAATGTCAATAAATTCATTTAAACCAGACATAGCTGTAATTTTGAATATTGACCAGGATCATCTTGATTGGCACAAAGACATTAAAGAATACATTTCCGCAAAAAAGAGAATCTTCGAAAATCAAAATGCTGAGGATTTTCTTGTTTTGAATATGGATGATCCAGTAACAAAATCATTTTCAGAGCATGCAAGGTCAAGGGTTTTTTACTTTAGCCTTAGAGAAAAAACAAATGCTTATGTTGAAAGAGACACCATAATCTTGCACATCGGGAAAGAGCGTTATCCTCTTATAAAAACCCGGGAATTGAAGCTGGTGGGAATTCACAATTTATACAATGCGCTTGCGGCTTCACTCGCTGCCTTCCTTGCCGGTGGCTCAATTGAAAATATAAAAAGTACACTGAAAAATTTTTCGGGTTTACCCCATAGAATTGAATTTGTCAGGGAAATTAACGGTGTAAAAATCTTCAACGATTCAAAAGCGACAAATCCACATGCTGTAAGATGGGCATTAAAATCGTTTGACAAAAATGTCATTCTGATTCTCGGTGGAGAGGAAAAGTATCTTGACTACTCTACCCTGATTAAGGACATCAGTGAAAAGGTAAAATTACTTGTAATTTTCGGAAAGAATGCGCCTTCACTTATGGAAACCTTTAAGGACATTGTACCAATTTATAGAGTAAAAACTCTTGAAGATGTGGTTAAAACTGCTCTTAATCTGTCCAATCCCGGTGACGTGATACTATTTTCTCCAGGTACCTCAAGCTTTGACATGTTTAAAAATTACAAAGAGAGAGGAGAGAGATTTAAAGATGAAGTCAGAAGAATTGACATTCGATGATTTAGAAATAAAGACAGAGGGAGACATAAATAAAAGAAGTTTTGATTGGCAAATTTTCACTCTGATAATGCTACTTGTAGTTATTGGCATTGTAATTACACCAAGTGCAGGGTATTTCAAAATTTTGGGTAAAAACTATTCATACACTCGGTATCTGATTGATCATTTTCTTAGAGTATTCATCGGATTCGCTGTCGCTTTCCTTTTTTACAGAATTAGTCCGAGGAAGCTGATAAAATTACGCTTTGTTTTTATTGGTCTATCCATTTTTATGTTAATGATTGTTCTCAAATTATCACCATTTAGTTTCAAGAGATGGCTTCCAATCGGTCCGTTTCTTTTTCAGCCGTCTGAGTTAACAAAAATAGCTGTACTTTTGTACATAGCAGGATTTGCTGCCAAAGGGAGACAGAGATTAAAAAGCCTGTTGAAGAGTTTCATCTATCCGATGATAGTAGTTTTTATAAATGTAGTCTTAATCATTTGGGAACCTAATTTATCGACTTCAATTTTAATCGTCACAATAGCCACTGCTCAGCTCTTCATAGGTGGGTTAAGATTTAGATATGTATTTCTCTTCCTCCTGTTCGCTGCCATAGTAATGGGGTCAGGAGTTACATTTTCAAAAAATGCTCGAGATAGGTTGCAAAATTTTATCCACCAGGAGCAGATTAAACCTGGCAAACAGGTTTATTATGCGAGACAGGCTATAAAAAACGGTGGATTACTTGGTGTTGGAATAGGTAAAGGGGAACACAAATTCTTTTACCTATTAAAACAGGCTGACACGGACTTTGTGTATGCTGTAATTGGTGAAGAAATGGGTTTTGTCGGTGCATTTTCTGTTATTGTGATTTATTTACTTCTGTTCCTTCTTGTGCTTTTTAAAATAAGGTCTTTTGCTGATGACCTGGCTTACTCTGTACTTGCATTTGGCATTGTTTTCACCTACATGATCTATGCACTTATTAACATTTCAACTTCACTCGGTTTTATTCCGGCAACCGGTGTACCCCTGCCGTTTATCAGCTATGGAGGCAGTTCAATGCTATCAAATATGATATTGGCTGGTATTTTACTTAGGATTTTAAGGGAGAAAAATGAAACAAATTAGGAAAATTATTGTTTCAACAGGGGCTACCGGGGGTCATATTTTTCCGGCAATAGTGGTGGCAAATAAAGCTCGTGAAATGGGACTGGATGTGGAATTCATTTTATCAAATCCGAGGGTCGATCCAGGGCTAATAAACTTCAAAATCCACATGGTACCCAGTGCTCCAATTGTTGGCAAAAAAACTTATCTGGCAATGAATCTATTGAAAATTTTTGCCGGAACCATTAAAAGTATGCCTATGACCATGTTGAACAAATCCAACAGCATAATGCTTGCAACCGGAGCTTTCCCCTCGGTTCCTCCTCTGTTGGCTGCTTCCATCTCGGGTCTTGATTTCTACATCATGGAACAAAATGTGGTCCCTGGTGCTACGGTGAAGGCTTTTGCATCGCGTGCAAGAGCCGTGTTTACTTCTTTTCCAGAAACAAGCGAATACCTTGAAGGGACAAGAACGATTTTTACCGGCAACCCAATTAGAAAATTAACAAAATACGAGAATCCAAAAAAGTTCGTTGGCCTAAAAGAATCCCAGAAAGTGGTTCTTGTAGTAGGAGGATCACAGGGAGCAAAAAAATTGGCCGAAATCGCCTTAAATGCTGCAAAAAAATTGACTGATATGTTCTTTTTCATTCAGTGTGGTAAAGCAAATTTAGAACATTTCAAGAGAATTGGACTCGTTGGCCCAAATTACAAAATAGAGCCTTTCTTTGACGATATGGGACTTATGTATTCACTTGCAGACGTTGTCGTTTCTCGTGCCGGAGCCGGCACTATCTTTGAAGTCTTACATTTTGGTATTCCTTTGATACTTGTTCCACTCGAGATAGCACGAGGGCATCAAATCGAAAATGCACGTTCTCTTGTTAAAAGAAAAGCAGCTATAATGGAGCTTGAATCTAATCTAACTCCTGAATCACTTGCAGAAAAAATCATCCAGCTAACTCAGAATGAAAATCTAAGAGACTCGATGGTCAAGGCTCAAATAAACTTCGCTCCCTCAAATCCTGAAGATAAAATTTTAAACTTTATCATGGAGGACCAAAATTGATCTTTAGAAGAAAGTTTCAAAAGATACACATGGTGGGAATAGGCGGTTCCGGAATGAGTGGAATCGCAGAAGTACTCCATAACCTTGGCTTCACAATTACAGGTTCAGATTTAAAAAAATCAGAAGTGACAGAGCGACTGGAGAAATTAGGGATAAAAATTCACTACGGACATAGACCGGAGAACATCGATAACGCCCAGATACTTGTTATATCTACCGCAATTCCACCAGAAAACCCGGAAGTTGTCGCAGCGAAGGAAAAAGGTATACCTGTTATCAGAAGGGCTGAAATGCTCGCTGAATTGATGAGAATAAAGTATTCAGTTGCGGTCTCGGGCTCCCACGGCAAAACTACAACCACATCAATGATTGGTACTGTACTTGAAAAAGCGGGATTGGATCCGACACTCGTTGTCGGCGGTAGGCTTCGTGGGCTTGGGACCGGAGCAAAGATCGGACAGAGCGAATTCCTCGTGGCCGAAGCCGATGAGTCAGACGGTTCATTCCTTATGCTCTTCCCTACTCTCGCCGTAATTACCAACATAGATAGAGAACATCTTGACACTTACGGAAACTTTGAAAACCTGAAAAAAGCATTTATAAAATTCGCTAACAGTGTCCCCTTTTACGGGGCAGCTATTGTGAACCTTGATGATCCCAACAATCAGGATATTCTGCCAGAGATCAAAAAAAGAATCATCACCTATGGCTTGAAGAGACAGGCAGAGATCAATGCAAGGGATATAACTCTTTCAAATAGCGGCTCAAGATTTAAAGTTTTCAAGAATGATGAGGAAATCACTGAGGTAGAATTAAAAATTCCAGGCATCCACAATGTGAAGAATGCACTCGCGGCATTTGCTGTCGGTTTAGAAATGGACATTTCACCCGACGTTATTAAGGAAGCTCTGAAAGAATTCAAAGGTGTAATGAGAAGAATGGAGATCAAAGGAGTAATAAACAACATTACATTCATGGACGACTATGGTCACCATCCATCTGAAATCGACGCTGTCCTTGAAACCCTGGGAAGATTCTGGCAGGGAAGAATTATCGTGATTTTTCAGCCACACAGATATACTCGAACCAAGCTTTTATATCACGAATTTGGAAAAGTATTCCACGAGGCGGACATCGTCATTATAACAAAACTTTATCCTGCTGGAGAAAAGCCAATACCCGGAATTGATTCCTCTATAATTTACGAGGAAGTAAAAAAGTCCGGTCACAAAGCGGTTTACCTTGTCGAGGACAGGGAAGAAGTGAAAAAATTTGTACTTGATCAGCTAAAACCTGGTGATCTTGTACTCACTCTTGGGGCCGGGGATGTATGGAAAATAGGAGTGGAATTGCTCAAAATCCTTAAAAATGAGAAGTGATCTGATACTCCAAAATATTCATATAGCGAAATTTACCACAATGGAGGTCGGAGGAACGGTCGAGTTTTACTCAAGACCCCAGAACATAAAAGAGCTGAAATATATCGTAAAATGGGCCTATGACAGCGGAATCGACGTCTTCGTAATAGGAGGTGGATCAGACATAATTTTTGGAGATGGTCACCATCGTTTAATTGTTGTTGATATGAGGAGTTTCAAAGGCATATCGTTGAATGAAAGAGCTGTCAGAGCGATGTCCGGAGCTGTACTTAACCGTGTCATTCAAATTGCCGCTAAAGAGAAGCTTTCGGGTCTCGAGGAACTCTATGGTATTCCCGGAACTGTTGGAGGTGCAGTAAGAAAAAACGCGGGAGCCTTTGGAAAGGAAATTAAAGACGTACTTATTTCTGCAAAAATTCTAAACGTCGACGGTGAAATTTTAGAATATGAAGTTAAAGATCTTGGCCTGAAATATAGAGAATCGGATTTCGATGGAATTCTTGTAGAAGCAGTTTTTTTGCTTCAGAAAGCTGATTCTCATAGCATAATGGGGAAGATGAAAGAAATCATTGAGAAGCGAAGGAACTCACAACCCAGAGGTAAAACATCGGGTTGTATTTTCAAAAATCCGGAAAATGGTCCACCAGCGGGCTTCTTACTCGACAAATCAGGTTTAAAGGGATTTAGAATTGGACAGGCAAAATTTTCCGAGATCCACGCGAATTTTATTGTTAACATGGGAGGAGCAAAAGCCGAGGACGTTTTTAATCTAATCGAGGTCGGTAAAAAGAGAGTTTTTGAGAATTTTGGGATCAAACTTGAAGAGGAGGTGGTGATATTGAGATGAGAAAGTTGGTGTACGCTATCATTTCAACAATTTTTATTATCGGATTTTTAAGAGTGTCAACTGAGATTAAAAGGGCAAACTTCCAGCAAATACTTCACAAGAGGGATAATCTAAAAACAATAGTTAAAAAGACTACCCCACAACTTTATTCACGAACGAGAAAATTTTTGGAAGATCGACTGATTTTAAATGACGGATGCGTTATAATTCTTGGACATGGTAATTTAAAAGAGAAATTGATGACCGCATTTGATATTTTAAAAAAAGAAAAAAATGTTGTCGAAATCGACGTAAGTACACCTGGTTATGCTGTTGTAAAAAACGGGGGTAAGAAATGAAGATCAATGTTTTGAACATAGGTTCATTCTATATCTCTGGTGTATCTGCAGACGTGCAGACAGATGATAGAGGCGAGCCATCGAACATCAGGATAACAAGCTATGGCATTTCACGAAGCGAAGGCATCACAGAAGGCTATGTTAATGCCAAGGAGAAATTCAAGCATTCCGTCAATGAAGCTTTAAGGAAAATGCAGGGTGACGAGGAGCATAGACCTGAAAAATTCTATATTTGTTTAACTGGAGCATACATCAAAGGAAAGGAACAGGCCGTTCAAAGGGCATGGTCAAGTGAAATGCACTATATTACTCCTGAAGATATTGAGAAGATCATGGAATCATCAAGATCAATTTCAATTCCTCCTGATTACGAGGTTATAAGTGTTCACCCCAATCAGTTTAGAATCGATGAATCAAGTTCTACAAAAAGACCTCTCAATCTCAAGGGCCGTAAACTCGAAATGAAATCATACGTTGTTTATGGTGAATCAAGCAAGATTGATAACATAAAAACAGCTTTAATGGAATTAAACGTTTCTCCATCGGGTGTCTTTTATCAACCCATTGCCGCTGGGTACGCCGTTTTAACGCAGAATGATCTGGACTACGGATTATCAGTACTGGTTGACATTGGCCACAGTACTACAGATATTGCCATCTGGAAAGGTGGGGAACTTGTTCACGCCTCTTCGATTCCTATTGCAGGTCTTCATATAACGAAAGACATCATGATAGCCCTGAACTTGAAGAATTTTGACACGGCAGAACGACTAAAACTTACACAGGGCGTTGCAAGAGATGACCTCGTTGCAGAAGATGATTTTATCAATGTTACTGGCATAAAAAGTGGCAAAACACTTGAGATTCCAAGAAGAGTCCTTGCAAGAATTATTTATGCCCGACTTTATGAAATCTTTTACCATGTTAATAGTGTATTGAGTACTTTTAGAGCCTCAGATTCAATTCCTGTAAGCGTGGTTCTTGTAGGTGGTTCAACCGGTATCGAAGGTATTGAAAAGCTGGCCCACGAAGTTCTAAACGCCTCCGTATCTATAGGTGAACTTCAGGGATTCACAAACATTCCACCTGATCTTGAATGGCCTTCCTTTGCCTCTACTCTCGGTACGGTAAAACTAATATTAGAAAATCATCTCATTACAGGGAAAATGGAAAACATTCCGGC
>CAYNMM010000039.1:0-26005 GCA_964398355.1 uncultured bacterium | reverse complement strand
TCTCCAGATGCCCCCTCTCAATCATTGTCGCTCCCCATCCTACCACACATCCTACCGTTCTTTCAACGCCCACAATTTCAGCAAGTTTATATTCGCAGATTCCATTCTGCATGGAAACCACACGTGATTCCTCATTAATATATGGTAAAACCTTCTCCGCAGCATCGATCATATCATTTGCCTTGGTTGCAAGAAACACTATGTCAAAATCATTTCTTAAATCGCTGATGTGTGGGTAGGCCTCCATTTTGACCTTATGAGTACCCTTCACCCCTGTAATAAGTAGACCTTCTGTACGAATTTTTTCTGCAAGATCAGGATATTTGGTGATCAATGTTATGTCATGGCCAGATTGGGCCATAAACCCTGCAGTTATTCCCCCAATCGCACCTGCACCAATTACTAAAATCCGATGTCCCATGATTTTAAGTATATCCGTTTCCCGATATTTGCAGCAAGCTCTATAAATTTAAAGAACTTTAAAGTAAAAATGGGATAAGAGACTTTGTTCTTGCCCGGTATTCCTCGTATTCCTTTCCATATTTTGATGCAAGGTATTTTTCCTGAATCGGGATATTGAAAGAATAAAAAAAGAAGAAAAGAGCTATGAGGATCGTAATCGACCACCAGTTACGTGTTAGGACAACATAACCGCTGACCCATAGCAGATCTGAAAAATAATTAAAATGTCTGCTAAACTTCCATAAGCCATTCGTTAACAGTCTGTCCTTGTTTTCTGGCTTGCTTTTGAATATATGTCTTTGATATTCACAGATGAAGTGGAGGGTAATACCAGACGTAAATAGTATAATTGCACCCAGGTCCAGAATATCGATTTTTTGTGATGAACTGTAACCCAATAAGGGAAATCCCAGATAGTAAATACTAAATGCTATTGCCACATTAATAGCTTCGATCCATGTAACCTTTCTTCTCACAAAGATCAAGAGAGTTGGAAGATAAAAGATGAAAAGCGATACATTGAAGATCAGGAATAGAACTTTCCTCGTAAGATTGCCACTCCCAGGATGAAATCCTATGTGGGATAGTATAATATCCCCCCATCCTCTAAAAAGTATTAAAAAAGAAATATAGAGAATGACAATCTCCAGTAAGATCATAAATATTTTCGGTATCACGTTTCTGGAATATTGTCCGTAATTTATCATAAACATTAGTATATTGGACAATTTACTTTTGATCCAAAAGTTATATACTCCATTTTAGAAGGAAGTCCCTTCTGGATCCAAGAGAATATAGAGTGCAAAGAGAAGAGGCACTCTCTAAATTGAATCCACAAGTTGTAGGCAGTTTCCAATGAATCACAGCTATCAACTTTGCCCTGTAAAACCAATTTCTGCGATTCAGTTAGGAGAAGATTTGAAAATCAATAGTGTTATAAAAGATTTCACCGAAAGTGAATAACAACTATCTATCAAAGTGTTCAAATCCACTATTTTTATGGAGATTGTCTTTGAATCCAATTCAGTTGAAAGATCCTCATAACTGGTTGTCTATTGGATTGTGTGTAGGTTAGTTAAATTCTCTTTCCCTGAATTTTTAAGGCAATTTTTCATAGGGGTTGATAAAACCTTTTGAACAGGATATATTATGTGAGTGAACATTCACTCACATAATTTTTTTTTGAGGTAAAAGTAATGGAGAGATTTACTGCAAGGCAAAAAGAAATAATAAATACAGCGATTGAACTTATAGCCGAACACGGCATTCAGGTTTTGACGATAAAAAACCTGTCTCAAAGAATTGGGATAGCTGAATCTGCAATTTACAGACATTTTAACAGTAAAACAGATATTCTGTTTGGAATTCTTTCTATCTTTGTTGAAAGTAAAGAAGAAATGGCCAAAACTCTCAGACGTTCGGACCTCCGTCCTATTGAGAAGTTGAAACAAATGCTGATAGGTAGATTCGAATATTTTTCCCGAAACAGAGCTATTGCTACCGTAATTTTCTCGGAGGAACTTTTTAGAAATGATCAGAAATTATCTGAACTCATCTATGAAACGATGACTTCGGTGCAGAACACTGTAATAAGTGTGATTGAAGAAGGACAAAAGGCTGGAGAAATCAGGGATGATGTATCCGCCAAACATCTTGGATATATGATTACAGGAGCCATCAGGCTCATTGTTATGCACTGGAGATATAGCGGTTTCAAAACGGACCTTATTGAAGAAGGGAAAAAATTCTGGGAATCAGTTAAGGCAATGATAACAAAAGAGGAGTGTTAATCGTGGAGAAGTTATTAATAAAACCACTAAAAAGACCGTGGCTGGTAGTGGCAGTTGTACTTGTTATAACTGTGTTTTTCTTCTACAAAATGAAGACAAATTCGAGAATGGAGACTAACCTGGACAAGTACATGCCCCAGAACCACCCGGCATTTGTGTACAGTAACAAGGCTGAAAAATGGTTTGACATCAAGGATGGGATAATAATCGCTATCGAAAACGACAAAGGCGTGTTCAATCCGACGACGCTCACAAAAGTGAAAAAGCTCACAAAAGAACTCCAGAGAATGAAAGAGATCAACAAAAATGACGTGACTTCTCTCTACACAGCTGACAATATTGTGGGTACAGAGGAAGGGCTTGATGTTAGAAGGTTTTACAAGCGTGTTCCAAAGGATTCTGCTGCCCTCGCCGCTCTGAGACAGAAAGTTATTACCAATGATATGGTGTATGGAAAACTTGTTTCTAAAGACGAGAAGGTTGCAATCGTTATCGCAAGGATCAACAGTGATGTGTTCACACAGAAGTTTTACCATCGACTTCTGAAGCTTGCTCATAAGTATGAGGGACCTGAAAAAATTTATGTTGCTGGACGACCAATTGTTGAAGGTACCCTTGCCTATCTTGGGCCAAGAGATATGAAGAGGATGGTTCCGATAGTAATTGTTGTGATAGTAGTTGTTCTGTTCCTTCTGTTAAGAAGCTGGAAAAGTACATTACTGACGATGATAGTCGTTCTGCTTAGTAGTATATGGACTTTCGGTCTGATGGCAACGCTGAATATTCCGATATACTCGGTAAGCACTATGATTCCAGTTATGTTAATCGCTATAGGGATAGCCTATGGTGTGCATCTCTATAGCCATCTATTCCACTATATGGAAGAACATCCAGGTGTATCCAAATTAGAGGCAACAAAAAATATGCTGCAAGAGATGTGGAAACCCGTGATGATGGCAGCTGTGACAACTATGGTGGGCTTTATATCACTTCTTACATCTCAGGTCTATCCGGTTAAATATTTCGGAATCTTTTCTGCATTTGGAGTCGGTGTAGCTTTCGTGCTTTCAGTTCTTCTGATACCGGCAGGGAATATGATACTCGGTTTACCAAGGAGTAAGAAAAAAATTCAGGAAGAGGAAGATGCTGAAACCGCAATAAAAAAGAATCGTTTTGCATACAGATTTGCCGATTATCTGATAGCTCATAAGAAACTTGTTTACATAATCACCATTATTATTGTGGGTCTCTCAGCCTATGGCACATCAAGGGTCTGGATTAACTCCAGCTTTCTCGATAAGTTTGAGAAGAACAGTGAAATCCGTAAAACGGATAGATTTATTAATGAGCATTTCGGTGGGACAAGTACACTGAATGTCATTCTTGAGGGTAAGAAACCGGATACTTTCAAGGATCCGCGGGTTTTGAAAACAGTTGCTCGCATGCAATCCGAGGTTGTTAACACATTACCCGTTGTTGGAGACGCTTTCTCACTCGTCGATTTTCTAAAAAGAATGAACAAAGTGATGCACGCAGATAGTGAGAAATACAATACTATTCCTGATAATCAGAACCTGATTGCTCAGTATTTGTTACTTTACGAAATGTCAGGAGATCCGTCAAAACTCTGGCAGGTTGTTACAGAGGACTACAAAAAGCTGAATGTTACTTTTCAGCTGAAAAGTGACAATTCTAAAGCCCTTAAGAGTGCCATAGCGATCATCGAGAAATACAGGCCTGAATTTGAAAAAATGGGAATAACGTTGAACTATGCCGGATCTGGATACAAGGCTCTTGTCTTTACTGATCTGATACTAAAGGGACAGATTTCGAGCTTACTGCTCTCACTTGTAATCGTTATTGTCCTGCTCTCTATAATGTTTAAGAGCCTAAAGATCGGATTGATAGGATCGATTCCAATTACGATAACGACAATAATTTCATTCGGAATCATGGGATTACTCGGGATCCCTCTGAGTTCCACAACCGCACTTATATCAAGTATTGCGATAGGTATCGGAATAGATTATGCAGTTCACTTCATTGACAGATATCGTGTCAATGCGAAGATTATTGGCGATAAGTTCCTTGCAGCTCGTCAGACGATCATGGAAGAGATTAAAAGCATGCGTAGTCCTGATTCAGAGGAAGATATTGAGGAGGCCAAGATTATCACCTCACATCTCACCATGCATCATTCAGGAAAAGCAATACTTTACAACGCTATCGTGGTTATAGCCGGGTTTATGGTGTTGTTATTCTCGGTCTTCCCGCCCAATCGTGCGCTTGGACTTCTTGTGTCTCTTAACATGTTCACAAGCTTCGTCGGAACACTGACTATAATGTTTATCGTGCTTTATGTGTCGAATGTTTATTTTGATAAAAAGAGGTTTAGTTAACCCATTTCTATCCACCGGGGGGATAAGATTTTCTATCCTCCCGGTTTTTGAAAAGAAAAAAATATATTTAGGAGGTGTACAATGAAGTACAAAAAAATGCTAACAGTTCTGCTTGCACTCGGTTTTGCTTCGAGTGCCTTCGCACAGCAGAAACTCACAGGCCTTCAGGTAATGGAGAAGGTCTATAACAGACCTACAGGTAACGATATGGAAGCGACTCTTGTAATGACGCTAATTAACGCCAATGGCGATAAACGTGTCCGTGTTATAAAACAGTACATTCGTGATTTTGGCAAAGTTGAAAAGAAGATCATGTTTTTTGTCAGTCCCCCCGACGTCAGAAACACTTCGTTTATGAACTGGAGCTACGATGATCCTAACAAAGAAGATGACCAATGGATCTACCTACCTGCACTCAAAAAAATAAAAAGAATATCGAGTGATAGTAAAGGAGATTACTTCATGGGTTCTGATTTTACATACGATGACCTTGGTGATCGTAAACCTACTCAGGACAGACACAAAATTTTGAGAGAAGAAAAATACAGAGGTGAAGACTGTTACGTGATAGAAAGTATTCCAAAGGATCCAGATTATATGTACTCCAAAACCATTACGTGGGTTGCAAAGGGCAAATGGATTGGTCTCAAGAGAGAATTCTACGATGAGGATGGAGAATATTTGAAAACACTAACAGTGGATAAATATGAAAAAATTAAGGGTTATTGGATTCTTACAAAAGTGACAATGGACAATGTCCAGAAACATCATAAAACGATCATGGAACTCAAAGATGTAAAAATCAACGTTGGAATTCCTGCAAGGATGTTTACCGAGAGGATGATGAAAAGAGGTCTTCAGTGAGCCGTAGAGAGGAGACTATTGATGCGTCAATCTGAGATAATCTCTGGAGCAGAAGGAATTTCCTCCTTCCCCTGTATCTCCCTTATGTTCACTATAGGGAGAAGAAAAAAAGAGGAATTGATCATTAATTTATCCAGGTTGACACTCTTAGGAGGAATCCTCTCAAAATTGAGAGGATTCCTCCCTCCTCTACCTCAATGTTAATTATCAGGAGGTTTGAGATATGCTAAAAAGAATTGTTGCAGTATCTATTTTCTTTGTTTCCGGTGTATTTGCCGAGGGTGTGTCACTCACCGGTTTTGCAAGAAATTATGTTGGTGTTCTTTTGCATGGAAACAATGACTATGCCATAATTCAAAACACGTTCAATTTGAATATCCAGCAGAGTAAGGATAAAATAGCCTTTAAAGTAAATCCGTACCTTTACCAATACCCTAATGAAAAACCCGAGCTTGGTTTAAGAGAAGCGTATCTTGATATGTATTTCCCATCTGTAGACATAAGAATCGGAAAACAGCAGATCATCTGGGGTAAGGCAGACGGAGTTTTCATTACTGATATAGTTTCGCCAAAAGACCTCACAGAATTTATTCTCCCTGATTTTGATGAGATCAGAATAGGTATTACAAGTGTCAAAGCGGATTACTATATTGGAAACAACACATTCGAAATGGTGTGGATTCCAACATTTACACCCGATAAATTCCCACCTCCAGGCAGTTTATGGAGACCAGCAATGCCAGCCTTTCCGGCGCCTGCGAGAATTGATTCTTCCCGAATGAAGGTCGAAAATAAACTTGAAAATAGTGAACTCTTTGCAAAGTTCTCAGCTCTAACCGGGGTCATTGATTTTGAAATTATGGGGGGATATGCTTGGGACGATGATCCAACGATGCACGTTGTCAAACATGTTACACCAATTGACTCCATGCATTTTAGACTTGATAGCCTTACTATTTACCCGGAATATCACAGACTTACAATTGGAGGAGGAAGTTTCAGTACCACAATTGGCCCTTTTGTGCTAAGAGGAGAAGGTGCTTACTATACGGGAAAATATTTTAATACAAGGGACCCCAAGGCACCTGAATCAGTGGTAAAAAAGGATTACTTGCATTACTTGATAGGCCTTGATTACACGTTATGGAACTGGCACCTGAGTGGTCAGTTTATCCAGCAGGTTATACTCGATTACAATGACTATATAGAAGATGACCAATATTCCAATATGGCAACATTCCTCGCATCAAAGGATTTCTGGAACGAGACTTTGCACCTGTCTTTCTTTATGTACTACGACTTTAATAATGACGCCTCATTGTTGAGACCGAAAGTAAGCTATGACTTTGCGGATGGCTTTGAAATTCTCCTTGGAGCAAATATATTTACAGGAACACAGGGAATCTTCGGCCAGTTTAATGATAACGATATGATTTATTATCAGGTGAAATATAGTTTTTAGTTTTAAAATTTGGTTGTGGGGCGGAGGCGAAGCCTCCGCCCCACAACCTCTAAAAACACACCTCTATCTTTCCAATGAGACATCGAGTCGAACCCTTTGCGTTATATTTTTGTCATCGAGGAAACTTATTCAAAGGAATGCCTATTCTGAAATTTTTCCCCTGAAATGTATTCCGTTCCTCCAGGAGTTTTTCAACTGCCTGGATACCAAGAAATTTATTTGATGTCCAACTTGGAGCAATAAGCCCCTGCTCGGCTTTGCCAGCAAGTCTGTGAATTACGATGTTCGGAGATAAATTTTCAAGAAATTTAACAGCAACTCTGGCGTATTCTTCAGGAGTTTCATAAACCTTCAGTTTACCGGCACGATATATTTTAGCAAGTTCTGTTCCCTCAACGACATAAAGATGGTGCATTTTTACTCCATCAATACCGAGGGCAGAAATTGTACGTGCAGTCTCGATCATTTCAGTCTCTGTCTCACCAGGGAGTCCAAGGATTATGTGAGCAAGAACCCTTAATCCACGTCTTTTTGCACGTAAAACTGAATCTATAATTTCTGCAACTCCATGAAATCTTCTAATTTTCTTTAGAGTCCGGAAATGAATACTCTGGACACCGATTTCCAGCCATAGGTAAGTCTTTTCAGACAGCTCATGAAGGAGATCGAGGATTTCATCGGCTAAAAGATCAGGTCGGGTTGACACTGATAATCCAACGATCCCGTCCACTGTGAGTGCTTCTTCATAGAGTTTTCTCAACTTCCCGGGCTGAGCATAGGTATTGGAAAAACTCTGAAAATAGGCGATGAATTTGTTTACATGATATCTTTTGCCCAGAAGTTCCATCCCTCTTTTGAGTTGTTCTTTAATAGGTATTTCAGGTTCAACGTAGGAGGCCCTTGAGCCAATCTCATCACAATAAATGCACCCACCTGATGCGAGTAATCCATCTCTATTTGGGCAGGTAAAACCAGCGTCTATGGCCACCCTATAGACTTTTTCTCCGAAGAGTTTCTTCAGGTGTTCGTTGAAGCTGTTATACCGTCTTCCTCCCCATTCTTTGATGTAATTTTGCATGGTGAAATTATAACTTTACTTGTCTGTCGGGTGAATAGCTTTTAAAATTAGAAAAAAGGAGGTTTGTGATGTACGAGAAAATTCTGTATCCTACCGATGGATCGGAGTGTTCCAGGAGAGCTTTAAAGCACGTAGTGGAAATTGCCAAGAGGTTTAACTCGAAAGTGTTTATTTTGCACGCTTTTCCGTTTATCCCTGAGTATATTGGTTCAGAATATAGAGAGAAGATAGTGTCTCAGAGTACGCTTGAGTCTGAGAGGATTACGAAAGAAGCGGCGAAGGTGCTTGAGGAAAACGGGATTGACTATGAAGTTGAGATAATTGAAGGTCCAGCTCATAAGGCAATTTTAAACGTGGCCGAGGTAAGGGGTGTTGACCTTATAATCATGGGATCACGCGGAGTTTCAGCGATTGCAGGGGTACTCCTTGGTAGTGTATCCCAGAGAGTTGTAACACATTCTAAGTGCCCGGTTTTGATAGTAAGGGAGGCGAAAGGTGAGTGATTTCAGGGGGACGACTGTCATTGGAATTATCCACAGGGGACATGCAGTTATTGCTGGAGATGGGCAGGTTACACTTGAGGATACGGTTGTCAAACACACGGCAAAGAAGGTGAGGAAGATTTACAAAGGGAAAGTCCTGGCCGGTTTTGCTGGTGCTGTAGCTGACGCGCTAACACTTTTCGAGAGAATGGAAGAGAAGCTTGAAGAGTACAATGGAAATCTTCCTCGTGCTGTGGTTGAACTTGCAAGGGACTGGAGACAGGATAGAGTGTTGAGGAGACTGGAAGCGTTGTTGATTGTGCTGGATAAGGATCATGCGTTTCTTGTATCTGGTTCAGGGGAGATAATAGAACCTGACGATAAGATCATAGCAATAGGATCAGGTGCACCTTACGCACAGGCAGTAGCAAAGGCGTTGATAAAACATACACAGCTTGAGGCAAGGGAAATTGCCGAGGAGGCCATAAGGATAGCTTCGGAGATCTGTATATATACAAACGACAATGTGACAGTTCTCGAAATATAAAAATGTAATAACTTTAATAGTTTGACAACCGCAAATCCTTGACAGGTTCTATTACAGGCCTAAAAAATACACCAAGCGTAATCATAGTTTGCTCTTTTTAAAAACGTAATTTGTCGGAGGATTTTGTATGATTATACAAATTCTAATAAATGGTGTACTTCTTGGAGGGATATACGGGCTGATTGGATTAGGTTTTTCGATTGTATGGGGTGTGACTAACTTAATAAACCTTGCCCATGGCTCTCTTGTGATCCTGGGAGCTTATGCCACGTTCTGGATCTTCCATTTTCTCCACATAGACCCTTTCCTCTCTATCCCTCTCGTTATGGTAGCCCTGTTCATTGTAGGGTTTCTTATGCAAAGGTACATTTTCAACCTTGCTATTAAAGCTGATGTGTTTCTCACTCTGATAATGACCTTCGGAATGGACGTTCTACTCGCACAGTTAATGATCGTCATGTGGTCTGCTGACTGGAGATCGATCGCTACATCCTATCAGGGTAAATCGTTCATTATTGGTCAATATTTATTTCCGTATACCAGGGTTCTCGGTTTCGTGGCGGCCCTTATTCTAACCATTTTAACGGCTATATTTCTCAACAGGACAAAGACCGGTCAGTCCATTAGAGCGGTTGCCCTTGATATGATGGCCGCCCGCTTGATGGGGGTTAATCCTGGAAAAACCTATGCTATAACGTTTGGAATAGGTACCGCACTCGCAGGAGCTGCCGGTTCACTTATATCAGTAATCCAATCTTTCAATCCAGCTGTAGGCGGTGGAATAACTCTCAGGGCATTTGTGGTTGCGATCCTTGGGGGTCTTGGAAGTGTCGAAGGCGCTTTCCTCGGTGGACTTATCCTCGGTATCATTGAAACCTTTTCTGCCTTTTATCTCGGTGAAAGCTTCAAGAACGTGGTCACTTTCACTCTTTTTGTTATCATTCTTGTCACAAGGCCAAGAGGGCTCTTGGGTAAAAAATATTACGGATAGGAGGTCCACTCATGAAGAAATATTTAATTCCGTTAATTTTTCTCGTTATTTTAATAATTATCCCTCCATTCCTCTCGGGTTATATGCTTCGAATCCTGACAGCTGTTGTTATGTTCGCTACTTTAACTGAGGCAATAAACATAATCGCTGGATATGCAGGTTATCCAGCATTTGGAAACGTGGTATTCTTCGGAATGGGTGCTTATGTAACCGCAATTCTGATGAACCATGGATTTGGATTTTATCTCACACTGATTCCATCTATAATGACTGCCGTTATTTTTGCAGTAATTATTGGATTGCCAGTTTTGAGATTACGGGGACACTATTTTGCGATTGCATCACTCGGTGTCAATGTTGCTGTGATGGAAGTTGTGAATAATTTAAAGATTGCAGGGGCTGCAGAGGGATTGACCCTGCCTTTGAAGAAAGGAGCAAATCCTCACGTTGTTTACACCTATTTCTACTATCTTTTCCTCATTGTACTCGTTCTCTCAGTTATTTTCACGATATGGCTTGAGAAAAACAGATTTGGATTTGGTTTAAGAGCTATAAGGGTGGATGAGGATGGAGCTCTGGCTATGGGGATAAATACTCCTCTTTATAAAACCCTTGCATGGTCTTACTCCGCAGTTTTCACAGCCCTGGTTGGCAGTATATATGCATACTGGATCAGTTATATCGATCCTGAAACGGTATTTGATCCCATTATTTCAGTAAAAATGTTTGTAATGATGCTACTCGGAGGGGCCAGTACTGTATATGGGCCTTTAATTGGAGCTGTATTACTCGAGTTAATTACTGAAGTGGTGTGGAGTAAATTTGTTAACATTCACGGAATCGTTCTCGGTGCCATCATCATCCTCACTGTGATTCTGATTCCAAGAGGTTTCCTTGACCTGTTTACTGGTGGATTTTCATGGAGAAGACTTGTCCAAAATATTAAGGAGAATATGATATGAGTGAGGTAATTTTAAAGGGCAGAGGAGTAACCAAGAAATTTGGTGGCCTCGTGGCCGTTAATTCCGTGGACTTTGATGTTTACGAGGGTGAGATTTTTGGAATCATTGGCCCGAATGGGGCAGGGAAAACGACGCTTATGAATCTGATCGTTGGACTTCTCCCGCTCAGTGATGGAGAGATCTATTTCAGAAACGTGAAAATTTCTGGTAAAAAACCTTTTTATATTGCAAGACTTGGAATAGCGCGAACATTTCAAATTGTAAAGCCTTTTAAGGGAATGACTGTCCTGGAAAATATCATGGTGGGAGCATTTTTCGGTCATGGAAATTATACTTCATATAGAGAAGCCTATGAAAGAGCCGAAGAAATAGCAGAACTTGTAGGATTATGGGAAAAAAGGAACGAACTTGTGGATCACCTGAACCTTGCTCAGTTGAAAAGGATTGAGCTTGCAAGAGCGCTTGCTCTCGAGCCCGAAGTACTTCTTCTTGATGAGGTGATGGCTGGTTTGAATCCTACTGAAATGGAGAAGATAATGAACCTTGTCAGGGATATAAACAAGAAGGGGGTAACTGTAATAATGATTGAACACATAATGAAAGCAGTAATGGGACTTTCTAATAGAATGATGGTTCTTCACTTCGGTACAAAGATAGCTGAAGGTACACCAGAGGAGATCTCCCAGAATGAAGATGTTATCAAAGCCTATCTCGGTGAAAGATACAGCAAAAGGAGGAAATCCGCATGAAAGAGTTACTCAGGGTAGAAAATTTGAACGCCGGTTATGGAGATATGCAGGTACTTTGGGATGTTTCACTTGAGGTTAAGGAAGGTGAAATTGTCGCCCTGGTAGGCTCGAACGGCGCCGGGAAAACCACGTTTTTCCGCGCCATTACGGGTTTAATTAAACCTTATTCTGGAAGGGTGATTTATCAGGGGCGTGACATTACCGGTACACCGGCAGAGAAAACTGTATCTCTTGGAATTGCTATGGCTCCTGAAGGACGTCACCTGTTTGCCGGTATGACCGTTGAAGAAAATTTACTTATGGGGGCTTTTCATAGAAAAGACAGAGAAAACGTGAAGAAAGACCTCGAATGGGTTTACAAAATTTTCCCGGTACTGAAAGAGAGGAAAAAACAGCTTGCTGGAGATATGTCCGGCGGTGAGCAACAGATGTGCGCTATTGGAAGGGCCCTGATGTCAAATCCCACGTTGCTTTTGATTGATGAATTGTCTCTCGGACTTGCCCCTGTTATTGTTGACGTTTTAATCAACGTAGTGAAAGATATAAGAGATATGGGGAAAACGGTTCTCATTGTGGAGCAGGATGTACAGGTTGCCCTTGAGATTGCAGATAGGGGATATGTAATTGAAACAGGAAGAATAACTTATCATGGGGAAGCCCATAAACTCCTTGAAATGGATGAAATTAAACAGGCCTATCTTGGCATTTAAAGTCTTTATAAAAAGGAGGTATGCAATATGAAGGGAACCAAGATACTGCTGGTAGCACTGCTGGCCCTCGGTATCGTGGGGCAGAGTGCCGCCAAAGAAAATGTGATAAAGCTTGGAGCAGCGATCTCTATGACGGGAAAGCTGGCGAGGGAAGGTAAATATGTAAAAGACGGATATGAATTCTGGACGTGGTATGTTAATGAAAAACTCGGCGGTATAAAGGTCGGAGGTAAGACCTACAAGCTGCAACTTGTATTCTATGATGATGAATCCAATGCCAATACCGCTGCAAAGCTTGTAGAAAAACTCATTACGGAACATGGAATCAAATTTATCCTCGGCCCTTATGGCTCAAGTGCCACCTTTGCTACGAGTGCAATTACTGAGAAATATGGTGCTATAATGGTTGAGGCAAACGGTGCAAGTGACAAGATTTTCACCAGAGGATTCAAAAATCTATTCGCAGTATTGAATGTGGCAAGTCAGTATCTCCAGGGCACAATAGACATGCTTGCAAAACTTGATCCGACAATAAAGAAGGTCGCTATCCTGTATGAGGATAAGCTTTTTGCTAAATCTGTTGCAATTGGCGCAAAAAAGTATGCTGAGGCAAAGGGCTGGAAAGTTGTGACATTCTCAGGTTATCCTGCAGGTACGAGTGATATCTCCTCACTGCTTTTGAAAGTTAAGGCAAAGAAACCTGACGTGGTCCTCGGTTCTGGCCATTATCAGGATGGAGTTCTGCTTGTAAGACAGATGAAAGAGCTGAGAATCAATGTCAAAGCTATTGGAGAAACAGTTGCACCTACATTGATTGATTTCGTTAAGAATCTTGGTAAGGATGCAGAAGGTGTATTTGGTGCCGCTCAGTGGGCTGCCTCACTCAAGTTTTCTGATCCTTACATAGGAAGCACTGCAAACTTTGTAAAACTCTTCGAGCAGAAGTATGGTTATAAGCCTGATTACCACGTAGCAGAGTCAGCCGCAGCTGTTGAAGTTTATCAGAGAGCCATTGAGAAGGCACAGAGCCTTGATCCAAAGAAAGTGAGAGATGCCATTGCATCTCTTGATTTCGAGTCATTTTATGGTCCAATTGCATTCGATAGTGCTGGAAGAGCTGCTAAAAAGGGTATGGTTGTCATGCAGATTCAGAATGGAAATCGTGTTGTAGTATGGCCGGAAAAAGTTGCACAGGCAAAGCCGATTTATCCCAAACCGAAGTGGAAGTAAAATTACCTCTTGAAGGTATCAGGGTTTTAGACCTCTCCCGGGTGCTGGCTGGCCCATTTGCTACCCAGCTCCTGGGTGACCTTGGAGCCGAAATTATCAAAGTCGAAGCGCCCGGGAGAGGTGATGAAACCCGATCATGGGGCCCACCATTCGCCGATGGTGAGGCCGCTTACTATCTTTCCGTTAATCGGAATAAAAAAAGTATAACCGTTAACCTGAAGACCCCTGAAGGTATTGATATCATTAAAAAGTTAGCTAAAATTAGCGATGTTTTTATAGAAAATTTTAAAGTCGGTGGACTCGACAAACTTGGACTCGGATATGAAGAGATAAGGAAAGAAAATCCGAGGATAATTTATGTTTCCATCACAGGTTTCGGTCACACAGGGCCGTACAAGGAAAGGCCCGGGTATGATTTTATAATCCAAGGGATGTGTGGTGTAATGTCCGTCACAGGTGAGCCTGATGGCGAGCCTATGAAAGTTGGAGTGGCATGGACTGACGTAATTACAGGTCTATTCGCATCAAATGCAATACTCGCAGCCCTGATCGAGAGAGAAAAAAGTGGACTCGGTCAATATATAGATATTTCTCTTCTCGACTCCGCTATAGCAGCAATGGTAAACCAGGCCTCAAATTATCTCATTTCTGGAGTTCCCCCAAGACGTTATGGAAATGCGCATCCCAATATTGTTCCTTATCAGGCTTTTAAAACAAAGGATTCTTACATTATCCTCGCCGTTGGTAACGATAGTCAGTTTAAAAAATTTTGCAAAGTAGCAGGCAGAGAGGATCTGTCCAATGATCCAGATTTCTCAACGAATCCAAAGCGTGTGGAAAATCGCGAAAAACTCATTCCAATAATTAAGGAAATAATGGAAACCAAGACCACTTCAGAATGGTGCAAACTATTGACAGAGGCAAAAGTCCCCTGTGGCCCTATTTACAATCTGAAGGAAGTTTTCGAAGATCCACACGTATTGTCGAGAAATATGATAGTGAGAATTAATCATCCAACAGCGGGTGAAATCCCCCTCGTTGGAACTCCTCTCAAGTTTTCGAGAACCAAAATTCAGTTTAAACAACATCCCCCTTTACTCGGTGAGCACACGGATGAAGTTCTTCATCATTTGCTTGGTTTTAATGAGAAGACCTTGAAAGTTTACCACGAGAAAGGAATAATTTAGCCTCAAATAGGAGGAAAAGATGGCATATAAAGGAACGGATTATTACATGATTGATGAGCTTCTTACAGAGGAGCAGAGGCTCATTAGGGATACTGTAAGGGACTTTGTTGACAAAGAGGTAATTCCTATTATCGGCGAATATTACATGAAAGGGGAATTTCCTAAACATCTTGTTCCCCAGATGGCAGAGCTTGGACTTCTTGCGCCCTGGTTACCGGCGGAATACGGAGGCTCAGAAATCGATGCTATTGCTTACGGATTGATTAACATGGAGCTTGAGCGTGGCGATTCTGCTATGAGAAGTTTTGTTTCAGTAACTTCTGGTCTCGTTGCCTATCCAATCTATACTTTTGGCTCGGATGAGCAGAAGAAAAAATATTTACCAAAGTTGACGTCAGGTGAATTGATTGGATGTTACGGTCTTACGGAACCAGATGCAGGGTCTGACCCAGGCTCCATGCGTACTTACGCCAAGAAAGACGGGAGTGACTGGATTTTGAATGGCGCCAAAATGTGGATAACAAATGCCAACATTGCTGATTTTGCTGTTGTGTATGCGAGGGATATTGATTCTGGAAAGATTCTTGGCTTTATCGTCGAAAGGGATATGAAGGGTGTCAGCTTCCCGGAGATCACGGGGAAATTGAGCTTGAGGGCCTCTGCTACTGGAGAGATCGTCCTTGAAGATGTGAGAGTACCTGAGTCCAACCGCCTGCCTGGTGTAGAAAGTCTGAGACATCCCTTGATGTGCCTTACTCAGGCAAGGTACGGGATTGCATGGGGTGCAGTGGGTGCTGCAATGGCTTGCTATGAAGAGGCTCTTCAGTATGCAAAAGAGAGAATTCAGTTTGGGAAACCTATTGCAAGGTATCAGCTTATTCAGATGTATCTTGTAGAAATGTTGAATGAAATTACAAAGGCACAGTTGCTTGTTTATAGACTTGGTCAATTGAAAAACTCAGGTAAGATGAGATATCCACAGGTTTCACTCGCGAAGATGAACAATGTAAGGATGGCATTAAATATCTGCAGAAGAGCGAGGAGTGTTTTGGGTGCAAATGGTATAAGTATAGAATTTAATTGTATGAGACATGCTGCAAACCTTGAAGCTGTCTATACTTACGAGGGAACACATGAAATGCAAACTTTAATAGTTGGGAGGGATATAACTGGAGTTGAAGCTTTTAGATGCGATTAAATCTTGAAATTTCGATAACACACTACTAAAATAAGCCATGAAAATGGAGGTGGAAAGTGTTTAAAAAGATAGCGGCCTCTCTCGACCTTTCGGACTATTCCCCGGTTGTACTTGAGGCTGCAGCAAATCTGGCAGGAAAATTCGGCGCTGAATTGTATCTCCTTCACGTGCTCGAAAAGAAGGTGTTCCCACGTGAACTTATGGGGACTTTTGCCCAGCCCTCTGAACTTGAGGAAGTTTATTCCAGTCTTAGTGAATATGCTCAGAATGAATTGCATAAATATTCAGATAGAGCAAGGGAAATCTCCGGAAATGAGCCGGTAGTAGCTGTGAGACAGGGGCATCCGGTTAATCAAATACTTGAATTTATCGAGGAAGTCGATATCGATCTTATGGTAATTGGATACCATAGGAAGGTTCCTGGAATAATTGCCGAGCTTGGTGCCGTAACCGAGAAAATTGCAAGACATGCTACTTCTCATGTTTATATTGTCAAAGAAAAGGATAAATTTCAGATAAAAAGTGTGCTTGCACCTGTTGATTTTAGTGAAAGATCCAAAAAATCCCTTGAAATAGCAGCACAAATAAGTGAAAAATTTAAGGCCAGGCTCTCTCTCCTCTACGTTCGGGAGCAACTAAAGATAGAAAAGGAGAGTTTACCTGATACTCTTAAATGGAAGGTGGATAAATTTATAACGACCGAAGGGGAAAGAGAAAAGTATCAGCTTGAAGCCCTGACCAAGCAGGTTATGGAAAAAGAGTGTTGTGTTGTAACGAGTGTATTTGTTGATACAGGGGAGCCTGTGTCAAAGATACTCGAATATGCCGATGATGAAAACGTTGATCTTATCGTAATGGCAACAAGGGGGATATCCGGGTTAAAAAGAGTTCTGATGGGTTCAGTAACAGAAAAGGTTATAAGAAAGTCAAAACAGTCTGTTCTCGTAGTAAGAGGGGAGAGGGTTGGGAAGACAAGGTTTAAATGAAAGTAAAAAAACTCAAAAGGAGGTATAAGATATGAGGAAGTATGTACTGGGTGTAGTACTTGGAGCCATATTGGCTGTGGGCCCAGCCCTGGCAATGAAATGGTCCTTTAGTGGAAGCTTCAGAGTGGACCCCACATTCGCAAGCGTAAAGGTAGGAACAACAGATGCAGTTACAAGCTTTGCAATTGTTGACCCTGGTAACTCCAGATTTAGACTCAAGGGTGTTATGAGTGATGGAAGTTACCTCTACTTTGAGGTAAAGGCCCTCTATGGTACATGGCATTCAACAGGTGCAATTAACACAGGATCATGGGGCCTGAGACATGCTTATGCTTTAATTAAAACCCCGTATGGAAAGGTGAAATTTGGACACACATGGTCGGTCCTTGACTTTGTGTTTGCAAATCAGAGATTGAACCACGACCTCTCCGGTATCGGATATGGAAATCTCTATGGTGGAAGAGTTTGGGAAGTTGTTTTCTGCAAAGGACCCGCCAAATTCGCCATCGTAGAGCCCAAAGCAGTCTCTCTGATTGGTGGAAACACAAGAGTTGAGCTTCCAAAGATTGAAGCAGCCTTCTCCTTTGGACCAGCCAACGTTAGCTTCTCCTATAATTCCTACAAAGAGGAAACCGCAACAGATTCAATAACGGTGACATCTTATGCGTTGGCTGCCTTTGCTGGACTTCCACTTGGCCCAGCCAAGGTTGTTGTTAATGGATACTTTGGCCAGAACCTGTTTGTTTATTGCTGTGAGGGAGCCTACCATGCACCTTATGTAGACTCAACAGCTACAGTTAACAACACAACAGGAATGGGCGGATTTGCTCAGGTAATGGCAAAGGCTGGAAAGGGTCTTTTGACTGTTGGATTTGGTATGGATATAGCCAAGGAACCCACAAAAGATGCCTGGGCTGGACTTGATAATACAACAGAAGAAACAGCTACAAAGATGGTTATTTTTGCCAACTATAAGCTGAACCTCACAAAATCCTTCTATGTCCAGCCTGAATTCTCCATGTTCACCAACAAGGTTGGTGACAAGGATGAGAATAAGACAACCCAGACACTCGTTGGTCTGCATCTCCAGTACGACTGGAAGTAAAATGAAATAGAGGGAGAATGAGGGGGGCGGCTGCGCATTGCGCAGCCGCCCCCTCTTCTTTTAATTACTCCCAGCAACTATCTACACCGAATATTCCCTGTTATTAGTTACTTTCTCCTGTACATATATGGCGAAATCTCCTGGCGGCTATTGGTAAACTGAAGTACATATCGGAGCTGAAACCAAGATAATTCGTAATCGAAGTATTTATTTTGCCAAATTTTGGGAAAAATAAAGGATCACCGGAAAAACTCAAATCTTTATATTCGACCCTTCGCTTCTACAGGATGTTTATTCCTATTTCAGATTTTTGCATTCTCAGGTTTTTTGCGTTCTCAAGCTGTTTGAAAAATTTGACATTGAAATTCTGAATGTTTCTGTATGTCTACTCTTTTATGTGGATACAATGGGAGCCCCATGGTATGACTTAATATGAGATCAAAAATAATACATAGGCTCCATTAATGTTTATCTTTCACATACCATGTCGTATCGCTAAAAACTCAGGTTTCAAAATACGAAAGGTAAAACCTGAATGCCCCACCCAAAGCCAATGTTGTTTTTCATTACAGCACTTTCGTTGTACGAGTACCACAGCCCGAACATAAGATAAGCAGGTTTTCCTTTTTTCCCTGTAATTCTCAGTTTTAGAGGAAATTCGCCCTTATAAATAATATTCCCATTCCGGTAATACCTTGCTCCTCCAGAGAGATATAGATAAAGTTTCCCCTTTAGTTTTATTTCGAATAGGGTTATTACGGCATCTAAGTGGTAGTCATAAGAAGCAGTGTCTTCAAATTCAGCATAACCTCCAACAGATATTCCAAATTTGGGAGCAAGGAGAAGCTTAAATGTCAGTCCGTTTAAACCACTTATAAATTTTGTATATCCCAATCCTGCGTGTAATTTTTTTTCAGCCGGGATGTAAGAAATTTTGATGTCTTTAATATTCTCTGGTATATTTGATTCTCGCTTGGTTAAAGTGATTGGTTGAGTTTTTTCTGAGATTGCATTCGATTCTACTTTTTTCCTGATCGTGACAGTGGAAAGAAATTTTCTGTAAACCTTCAGGAAATTTTCACGATTTTCGAGTTCAGTAGCCCCATATACGAGAATTAAAGGGAAGACATGTGATGGTTTGTCTTCAGGAAGTTGTGTTATAGCAAGGAGCATAACAGTGGGGATTTCACCGTTACCGAGGAACAGTCCATTCCCGTTTGATGTGATTTCATAAATGTCCCAGTCAAGGTTTGATAGGAGTTTATATTTATTGGTTAGAGATGCATCTTCGATTCCTGCTTCATGAAGAGAAAATAACCAGTTTGTGATATACTCATTCTCTCTTAATTTGTGGACAGGTGCCTGAAGGCCGATAAAGATACCACTCTTGTGATTTCCCTCTTCTTTTTGCCAACCTGCCAGATACTGGGCCTTATGCCATGGGAAGTCATTCGCATCAACCTGATTCCAGCCACTATCTATTTGGCTTAAATCCGCAAAATGTACTGATTTTACAATAGAATCCGGCACCTGGTAAGTGAATCTCAAACGTGATAAATTTATTATCCTTCTTCCTGAAGCCTGAGGTTGTAAAACCAGAGACAGGGTAACAATAAGAGTAGAAATTGACATTTTATTGTCCTTTATTGTACTTTTTCAATACTCCAATAGGTTTTTCCCCTTTAATCCAATAATAAGTTGTATCTGCTTTGATCGTTACTTTCCTCTTCTTGTATGCAGGGTAGACTACAACCCTTTGAACATTCTTTGTTATCACTTTTGTAAACGTTAAGACTTTTTGTTCAGGTCTCAGAGTCCATGGCCCAAGTTCCACAGATGGTATTTCGCAATCAGGTTCGTAAACTTTCTTCACAGTGATAACCGGATAATCAGCTCCTTCCATACCAAAGTACTCCATTTTTACATTGTCAACGGTTTTGTAATACTTAACTGGTACGTCAAACGTCTTCTTTCGATTATGATGGAAGTAGGTTAGAGTCCCATTGTCATGGTGAATTGGTTCCTCTCCTTCAAAGTAGATAATATCTCCCGGTTTTATATCGTAAACATCTGTGTAATAGTTGTCATCGCTGGTACTTTGTGCGTGTACGATTCCAGCGAACCCTATGAGTTGTACGATGAGCATAGTTTCAAAAACTTTCATATTACACCTCCTTTTTACAATGATTACTGCAAAATTATCACCACAGTATAGAAGACAGAATATCTCAGTAATTTTTGATCTTCTAAATTCCACTATGGGAATTGTGGTCCCAATCCGGGAGTGCAAATATTGGATTGATGTTTAATATTAATCGAATTGGTCCCGCTTAACTTTTTGAGACAGGGAAGAACTGATACCAAAGTTGGAATTGATTACAAAAGTGCGTTGACGACTCTTATTACTTCGGAATTCTCTTTTATGTCGTGGACTCTGATGACATCTACCCTTTTTAATGTAAGATATGCAGTGACAGCAAGTGTACCTGTCAACCTCTCTGCCGGATCATTTTTATTTAACAACCAGCCAATAAAAGATTTCCTTGAATGACCCACGAGAATAGGGAGTTCAAATTCTTTGAATTTCTCAATATTTTTTATTATCTCGAGATTATCTTCGTATCTCTTACCAAATCCTATTCCGGGATCAAGGATAATCTGTTTAACTCCTTTTAAACGTAGAATTTCTAATTTATGAGAGAAATAGTTGTAAATTTCTTCAACAACATCATCGTAAGATGGATTTTTTTGCATGTCTTTGGGAGTACCTTTTATGTGCATCAGAATGTACGGTGAGTTGAACTCAATTGCTACGTTGAGAATTTCTTTATCGAAGTTAAATCCAGAAATGTCGTTGATTATATCAGCTCCGGCCTTTATTGCTTCATAAGCCACGTTGGATTTATAAGTATCTACGGAGATCGGAATTTCAGAGAATTTCCTTATAGTTCGTATAGCCGGAATTACCCTCCTTAGTTCTTCATCGATTGGAACAGGTTCAGCTCCGGGCCGCGTTGACTCGCCCCCGATGTCAAGAATATCTGCTCCGTCAGTGATCATCTTCCTTGCGATGTTTTCCACATTACCTACAACTCTACTGTCCGGGTAAAAGGAGTCTGGAGTAACATTTATAATGCCCATTATCTTCGGGGATCCATTAAACTGAATTACTCGACCGTGTGGAGAGGTATAATTCATAAAAAAATTATAATGCTGACGATTCGTTAATCGTATGATAACTTTTTAATAAAAGGAGGTACCGATGAAGTACATTGATTATAAATTTGAGGATGGAATTGGAACTGTAACCTTTAGAAGGGCTGAGAAGTTGAATTCGTTTAACAGAGAAATGTGGACGGAACTTCTCGAACTGCTTGGGGAAGTAGAAAAGAAACCAGAAGTTAGAGTGCTGGTGATAACTGCTGAGGGCAGGGCTTTTTCAGCTGGTAACGATATTGGTGAAATGGATATTTTGAAAACTCCAGAGGAGTTATATGAATTTTTTGCGGAGGGATTTGCGAAAGTTTTGAGAAAAATATCGGACTTCCCCGTTCCCACTATTGGGGTGATAAACGGAATTGCCTATGGAGGGGGATTCGAGATGACGTTGATGTTTGACATTGTCGTGGCTTCAAAAGATGCCAGGTTTGCATTCCCCGAATTAAAAATCGGACTGATACCTCCTGCAGGCCTTACTATTGGGCCGTCTCTTATTGGCGTCAAGAAAGCTGCAAGAATTACCCTGCTGGGTGAGCCTGTGTCCGCCGAGGAGGCTCATGAGCTCGGTCTCATTGATTTTGTCGTCGAGCCTGAGAATTTAATGGAAGAAGCGATGAAAATTGCAAGAAAGATAGTAGAATCTGACCCTATGGCGGTTAAAGTTGCGAAGAAGTGGATAGCCAGGGCGAGGAACATGGCGTTTTTTGAATCTGCATCCAATGAGCTTGTTTTTCTCGCTCAGACTAAATTTGCGAGAGATTCTCTTGCCAGATTTTTGAAAAAGTAGATTTATTGGGGGGCGTACCTGCGTTACGCAGGTACGCCCCCCTTCCTACCCCATATTAAGGACAGACAGGAAACCAAGTTTTTTCCCTTTTGATTTAAATTTCAACTGTGCGTTTAACTTTAGCTGTGTACCGGGAAACAGCGGCCATAAGGAACTCTATTCTTCCAGATTTTGTGTTGGTAGTATTTTGTTTCATGTATGCCTGTCAGAGAAGAGGGACGTTGTCTCTACAGATGAGTCCAGTTATTATAAAAATATGCTGAAAGAAGCGATGTTCTATGAGATTTACGATGATGAGAGAGTCAAGTGTCTTGAATGCCGTCAGTATTGCATTATAAAGAAGGGGCGATATGGAGTCTGTGGAGTCAAGAAGAATATTGATAACAAACTATATTCTCTGGTTTATGGTAAACCTATAGCGGTAAATCTTGATCCTATTGAGAAAAAGCCTCTCTTCCACTTTCTTCCCGGGGCGAGAGCCCTATCCTATGCTACAGTGGGATGTAATTTTAAATGTTTATTTTGTCAAAATTGGGATATTTCACAGATGCCACGGGATAAGTATCACAGAATTGAGGGATACGACGTTTCTCCTGAGGAGATGGTTCAACTCGCCCTGAGATACAACGCTGAGGTGATTGCCCACACGTATACTGAGCCAAGTGTTTTTTTCGAATACGCCTATGATATTGCGAAACTATCCGACAAGTATGGGATAAAAAATGTTTTTGTAACGAATGGTTATATTTCACCTGAGGCACTTGAGGCTATAAGGCCATATTTGCATGCAGTTAATATAGATTTAAAAGGGTGGAGTGAAGATTACTACAGAAAGATTATAGGAGCTAAACTCTCCGAGGTTCTTGATTCAGTGAAGTTACATAAAAAGCTCGGAATCTGGGTGGAACTCACGACTCTCGTAGTACCGGGTTGGAATGACACTGAAGATCAGCTGAGGGAGATAGCGAGATTTATCAGGGATGAAGTGGGACCTGAGACCCCGTGGCATATTTCACGATTTCACCCGGCATATAAAATGAGAGACTATCCTCCGACTCCTATCGAGACATTGAAAATGGCTTACAGAATTGGAAAAGAAGAGGGATTGCGTTTCGTTTATCTTGGAAATGTGCCTGGCGACGAGACAGAGAATACTTATTGTCCACATTGTGGTCGTCTGCTAATTAAAAGATGGGGTTTTGAGATTCTCGAAAATCATCTCGTGGATGGTAGATGTCCGTATTGTGGAGAAAAAATAGAGGGAGTATGGACCCTGGCAAAATAATTAACGCTGTTGAACAGGTTATAAAAGGTAAGAGGGAGCAAATAGAACTTGTGCTTACCGCACTTCTGGCGAATGGGCACGTATTGATCGAGGATATTCCGGGAATTGGCAAGACGACACTTGCTATTGCTTTTGCCAGAGTGACCGGTCTCGATTTCACAAGAATTCAATTTACAAGCGATCTTCTGCCAGCCGATATTATAGGAGCCGTGGTTTTTGACAGAAAGAGTGAGAAATTTGTCTTCAGGAAGGGTCCAATTTTTAAAAATATAGTTCTTGCAGATGAAATCAATCGAGCGACCCCAAAAACTCAGTCAGCACTCCTTGAAGCCATGGGCGAGGGTCAGATCACTGTTGAGGGAATTACGTATAAATTGCCGGAGCCTTTTATCGTGATTGCAACAGAGAATCCCGTTGAACATTACGGTACGTTCCCCCTTCCTGAGTCTCAACTTGATAGATTCATGTTGAGATTTGAAATGGGTTATCCGGACGAAACTGCGGAGATGGAGATTCTCCAAGATGGTTATTTACATGAGAAAGCGAGAAGATTGGAATCTGTAGTGTCTCCTGAAGAAGTTTTGAATGCACGAATTGATGTGGAAAAAGTTTTCGTTGATCGAAAAATCTTTGAGTATGTTATGAGAATCGCAAAAGCTACACGTGAAAAATTTATTTTTGGAATGTCTACACGTGCAACGATTGATCTCGTTAAGGCGTCAAAAGCCTTTGCTTATATTAAAGGCAGGGATTTTGTAATTCCTGAAGATGTTAAAACTTTATCAAGGTTTGTAGTCCCCCATCGATTGATAATTCAGAACCAGGTAGATTCGAGGTCAAAAGTTTTAAAATTCACTGAACTCCTCAATGAGATTCAGGTTCCAATTTAAAGACAGAACCTCTTATATCAAAGTCAACAAATGGGGCACTTTTTACATTATGTTGACTATTGCAGTTGGTTTTGCGGCCACTAATACGATGAATAATCTCCTTTACCTGGTGCTTGCATTTTTACTTTCACTTATGACAGTTTCGGGGATTGTGTCGAGAAGAAACCTGAGAAAAATAGAATTCGTAGTTACTCCCCCGCCAGAGATTTATAAGAACAAACCGGCTTATTTTATGGTAAAAATCCGGAGCAAGAGTGGTAAAAAATTTAACATTTTTGTCGAACTTGAAGGTGTCAGGAGAGGTCTTCACGTTGTTGAAAAAGATGAGCAATTGGCAATTCCTGTGATATTCAAGAGGAGAGGAGTGACAAAAATAAGTAGTCTCAAAATATTTTCTTCCTTTCCTTTCAGCTTTTTCACCCGTGAGGAAATTTTTAAGTTGAATCTTGAAATCCTGGTTTTTCCAGAGATCTACGATGTTTCAAAGAGGATGAATTTTTTCAGGGAAAGGTTTTACTCCGGAGAAGTTGAGAGTAAGAAAATAGGTAATGGAGGGGATTTTCTTGGATTGAGAAACTATCATGAAGGTGACCCTGTAAGACTCATTCATTGGAAGATCTCAGCAAAAAATGATGAGCTCTTTACAAAGGTTTTCTCCGGGCTGGGGTTGAGAGAGATAATTTTAACTGAAAGAGATCTAACAGAATTGGATAGGGAAAGAAGAATCGATGAACTGGCTTCTCTTGTTTTTGCATTGCTCTCGGAGGGGTATTCTGTAGGAGTGAAGATGGAAAAGGTTGATATTGCTCCAGATACTGGGAATCTCCAGAAATATAAAATTTTGAGGGAACTGGCTCTGTTATGAAAAAGATACTGATGATAGAATCGGCAGCATTGAGCCTGTTAGCGTTAATTGCTATTTTTCCGTATCTCTCCCTCATAACAACTGTTTCTTTTTTATTGATATACGGAGTTTTATTCCTGAAAAATTTAAGAGGGACAGTATTGCTTAAAAGAAAAGTTTCGAATATCGTGTCGATTTTACTCTCCGTTGTGTTTTTAAGTCAGGTAAGAATGGGGAATCTTGTAAAGCCTGTTGTGTATTTACTTCTTTCCTTGAATGCAATTAAATTTGCTGGAGATAAGCAGGCGAAAGACTTTTTGCAGATTCTTGCTATTGATTTCTTGATAGTTACTGCTGTTTCAACTTTTACGGCAGATATGAGTTATCTCGTGCTCCTTCTTGTTTTCGTGATCGTAGCAATTAATTTCTTAATGAATATCAATACTCTGGAGAGTTTTGGTGACAGATCCATATCACGTCATAATTTCAATGAAACGTGGAGAGTTGGAGGAAAAATTTTCCTCGTTTCGCTTCCCCTTGCAATTATTTTTTTCTATTTTCTTCCAAGGAGTGGAAGTGCATATTTTGCTGGGGGAAGGCTTGAAGGAACAAGAGTAGGATTTACCAATAGGATTGATGTTAACAACATCGAGAAATTGTTAAGAAGTTCAAAAGTTGCGTTCAGAATAAAAATTTTGAGGGGGAAATTACCAGCTTTGCCATATTGGAGGGGGAAAACTTATGAAATTTACAGGAAAGGGATGTGGTTCCATGAAAA
>CAYNMM010000038.1:0-42128 GCA_964398355.1 uncultured bacterium | reverse complement strand
TTTCCATTAGTTCACTGTCTGTTTAAATTGACATGTCGATAATAGAATGGCTATAATTCAAGCACTATGTTTGATCAATATATGCCAATAGTTTTAATGCTTATAGCAGGTTTGACCGTTTCTCTTGGTATTATTATTTTGTCGGCAATTTTTGGCCCTAAATCAAAGAATCAAGCAAAGGATGAGCCATACGAATGTGGAATAAAAACCGAAGGATTGAAACCCGGGAGGTACTCAGTTAGGTTCTTTATTGTTGCACTTCTGTTTCTTCTTTTCGATGTCGAAGTAGCTTTCCTCTTTCCCTGGGCTGTTCTTGTGAAAAAACTCGCTTTCCTCGGTTTAGTTGAAATGGGTTTCTTTATCCTGATTCTTTTCATTGGGCTTCTCTATGTATGGTTTAAAGGTGGTTTACAACTGGAGTAATAAGAAATGATTGATGTTGAGAAGATTAAAAAAGATTTCGGAGATGAAATTATAGGGATTTCGGAGTTTCGTGGCGAGATCACTATTGTTGTGAATAAAGACAAAAATATTGAGTTTTTAAGTTACCTGCGCAAGGAGTTCTCAATTGATTTCCTTGTAGATGTTACAGCTGTAGATTGGTATCCTAAAAATCCGAGATTTGAGGTTGTTTATTCCCTTTATTCCCTGAATCTGAAAGAGAGATTGAGAGTAAAGGTTCCTGTAGATGATGGTGAGAAGATACGTTCAGTTACACAGTTATGGAAAGGTGCTGGTTGGCTTGAGAGGGAAGTTTATGACATGTTTGGTATTGAGTTCGAAGGTCATCCTGACCTTAGAAGGATCCTTTTATGGGATGATTTCCCAGGTCACCCCTTAAGGAAGGATTTCCCTCTCAGGGCAGACGTTGAACTACCGGGGCCATACTGATGGAACTTTACGAAGAAATTAAAGAAATAAAGAAGAGGTTTAACAAGGGTGATTCTGCCCTAATACCCGCTTTGCATAAGGTTGTAGAGAAGTACGGGTATGTCAATGAGGAAGGTGCTAAGACGATTGCGGAGGTTCTTGATATTTCTCTTGATCATGTGATTTCTGTGGCAACATTTTACCAGTTTTTTAAGTTAAAGCCTGTTGGGAAGTACCATTTTCAAATTTGTACCGGTTTAACGTGTATGATAAACGGGGCACTCGATCTTGTTAATTATTTCAACAAGGAACTTGGAGTTAAAGAAAATCAGGTGACAGAGGATGGTCTTTTTTCTTACGAGATTGTACAGTGCATAGGTTGCGGGGATAAGGCACCAGCAGTGTTGATGAACGAAAAGAGACTTGAGGGGCTGAAGGTGGAAACACTCAAAAGTTTGATTGAAGATTTGAGGAATAAAGAGGGCGGGGAGCCTTCTTGACATTATTTAGGGCGAAAATTATACTAAACTCCGATTTGCCGGGGTGGCGGAATTGGCAGACGCGCATGGTTGAGGGCCATGTGGGAGTTGATCCCGTGCGGGTTCAAGTCCCGCCCCCGGCACTTTTTTATTATGCGATCCATCGATAACCTCCTTGAAAAGTTCTCCTCTGGCAATGTCAGAGCTCTCTCAAGATTGATAAGTCTCGTTGAAAACGATCCAGAAGCGAAAGACTATATTCTTTCAAAAATTTTTAAGGATGTGGGAGATGGTTACCGCATAGGAATAACAGGTCCACCAGGTGCTGGTAAAAGTACTCTTGTCGATACCCTCGCCTCAAAATTACATGACTCGGGGAAAAAGGTCTCTATCATTGCTGTGGACCCATCATCACCATTTACTGGCGGAGCCCTACTTGGCGATAGATATAGAATGTATGAAGCAATGAAAAGAGGCATTTTTATCCGTAGTCTTGCATCTCGTGGTAGCCTTGGAGGACTTTCGGAATCGACCATTGCTGTCGCTGACCTGCTCGATGCCTTTGGATCTGAAATAATCCTGATCGAGACTGTGGGAGTGGGCCAGTCTGAACTGGATATCATGAACGCATCTGACACAGTTGTCGTTACCCTTGTCCCTGAATCTGGAGACTCCATTCAGGCCATGAAGGCTGGTCTTATGGAAATAGCAGACATTTTTGTTATTAATAAATTCGATCGTGAGGGCGCAAAAAAGTTTGAGATGGAATTAAGAACGGTCCTTTCCATGAGCAATAACTCCAAAAATGGCTGGAAGCCACCTGTCATTAGGACAGTTGCTACGAAAGGAGAAGGAATCGATGAACTTATTGAGTCAATTTTCAAACATTATAGATTCCTGAAAGAGAAAGGAATCCTTGCACGAAAGCGAAGAGAGAGAATAAGGAGAGAAATTACTGAATCGATTAAGGAAAAACTCTGGGGTAAGTACTTCCTATCGAGTCGCTGGAGGGACAATATAGAAAAGTGCGTTGACAAAGTAATCTCCGGGGAAGAAACCCCTTATTCCGTCGTTGAAAAAATCATTAACGAGATTTAATGTATCTTTCATTTAGAGTGACCATAGAACAACTTCAAGGTAATAGATGATGTCAGATGGTTCTTCTATTTGCGGGAGAAATTTCTAAATCTTCCCCCTTCCACAACATTTAGCATTATCCATAAAACTTTAAGGAAGACCATAAAATGGCTATAAAGTGGATAGAAAAATTGTTACACAAGCCTTTTCCAAAAGTGTGAGATTATACAGAATTTATGAACGAAGTCAGTCCCTTCACATCCATTATGCGAAGCTGAGGAAAGTTGAAGAGTTACACTGCCTTTCTTTCTGAAATACTATTTGGACGCCACCGGACCCCTTGACATGGGTTCCACTAAAAATTATTATAACAACACACTAAAAAAATCTATATGGGAGGGATGCCATGAAAATGAAGAAAAGTGCTGAAAGCCTTTTAAAAGAAGCAAGAAGACTTGCCTCAGAAAGAGGTGAGCTTATAGTAGACACAGACCATCTTTTAAATGCATTTTTTACATTTAAAGATGGAAATCCATTCATAAAGTGGATCGAGAAGCGAGGTATTGCTCCAGATGCTGTGAAAAGGGAAGTAGATCGCGCTCTTAAAAATTTCTACCAGCAGCTCAATGGGATGATTGATTCTTATTCTTCGGCAATAGAGGCAAAATCGAGGGATATCGAGAATGGTTTCTCACGCGGTCTTTCTCGTGACATATTTCAGGTGTTGTTTGATCATCTCGACGAATTTTTCACTGAAGAGCTAAAGGGTAACCGTTATCGTGACTACGCTTCTGTCCATGTTAAAAGATGGGTTAAACGTTCGCGTCCAAGAAGCCTTATAGAGGAGTTTTTCGGCAGTGATATTTTATCCGAGTTTTTCCCGGAAGAATTTGGTTTCAGAGGAGGCAGAGATCATTGGGTTCTGCAAGAGGAAGTTGTCAAGGTACCGAGAAAATTTGTTGAAGGTCTTAGAAGTATTCTTCGTGCCCGTGGATTAAAGGATGAAGATATTGATACGTTGACCTATGATCTTATTGATTTTGAGGATAAGCTGAGAAATTCGCTTGCCCAGCTTCAAAGGAATGGAATAGATCCGAGACGCGTTATAAGACTTCTTGCTGTGAAATTTACGGACAGAAAATACGAGCTGGAGAACTCTTTCTTCCTTAATAGAATTCTAAAAAATGCTGAAAAAAAGTCTACCGATGGCGAAATTGGGATAACGGAGATCGTGGAAGAGCTCCAGAAGGCTTCCGACACAATAGGAGGATTGTATTTCAGTCAAATTTTACAAACTTTGAAAAATATCAAAGGGGAGGGCGCTCCAATGGGAGAAATTAGAGAAGAACTTAAAGAAGAAGAAAGATCTGCTCTCGATAAATTTACGGTAGATTTAACGCAGCTCGCTCGTGAAGGGAAACTGGATCCCGTAATAGGACGTGATAGGGAAATTAATCAGATTATTGAAGTCCTTACGCGGCGCCAGAAAAATAATCCTGTCCTCGTTGGCGAAGCTGGTGTTGGAAAGACCGCAATTGTTGAAGGACTCGCACAGAAAATTGCCAGAGGCGAAGTTCCTGATAAACTAAAAAACAAGAAAATTCTCGCGCTTGACATGGGAGCACTAATTGCTGGAACAAAATACCGTGGCGAGTTCGAAGAGAGACTTAAATCTATACTTGAAGAAGTTAAGAATTCAGGTGATGTAATTTTGTTTATAGATGAGATTCACAACGTCGTAGGTGCTGGTAGAGCCGAAGGATCGATGGACGCTGCCAATCTTTTAAAACCCGCTCTTGCTCGTGGCGAATTCCAGGTTATAGGAGCTACTACGCCCGAAGAATACAGAAAATATATTGAAAAGGATTCTGCGCTTGAAAGAAGATTCCAGCCAATCTGGATTGAAGAGCCGACCCCAGAGACAACTATTGAGATACTCAAAGGTCTCAGACCAAAATATGAGGACCACCATAACGTAAAAATTGATGATTCTGCCCTTGAAGCAGCTGTAAAGTTGACTCATAGATATGTACAGGATAGACATTTACCAGATAAAGCGATTGATGCAATAGATCAGGCTGCCTCCAAGAAAACCTTAAAAGCACTCTCACCCGGTATCCGCGTTAAGGAGCTTGAAGGAAAGATTAAGGAGTATAAGGATTTACTCAGCAAAGAGGAAGATCCTGCAAGAAAACAAGAATATCAAAAAGAAATTGAGAGACTGGAAAAGGAACTTGCAGAACTTAAGAAAACTGTCACAGTTAAGGAAACATCAAGTGTTGAAGAAATTGAGAAGAAGGTAAAGGAACTTGAAGAGCAGGTTAAAGAAGCTGAAGAAAAAGGTGATATTGACAGATTTGAGAAACTCTCTGATGAGCTAAAGGAGGCCAAGAAAGCCCTCTTAAAGGCAAAACAGGAGAAGAAAAAATCTGGACGAGAAAAAGTATCTATTGTTGATGAAGATGTGGCAGAGGTAGTCTCTGAGTGGACCAAGATACCAGTTTCCAAGATGTTGCAGGAAGAAAGACAGAAATTATTGAAAATGGAAGACTACCTTCACAGAAGAGTTGTTGGCCAGGAAGAAGCCATTAAAGTTGTTTCTGAAGCAGTGAGAAGGGCGAGGGCAGGTATTTCTGATCCAAGGAGACCACTCGGTTCGTTTCTATTCCTCGGACCCACTGGTGTAGGGAAAACGGAACTTGCCAAAACTCTCGCTGAATTTCTTTTTGGAGACGAGGATGCCTTGATAAGACTCGACATGTCTGAATTTAAGGAAGAACATTCGGTCGCCAAACTCATAGGTGCTCCTCCAGGTTACGTGGGGTATGAAGAAGGTGGTAAACTCACAGAAGCCGTAAGAAGAAGACCTTATTCTGTTATCCTGCTCGACGAAATTGAAAAAGCACATCCAAGAGTATTCGACCTCTTTCTACAGGTCCTTGATGATGGAAGATTAACCGATTCTCATGGGAGAACAGTTTCCTTTAGAAACACGGTTATAATCATGACGTCTAACCTTGGAAGCGAGTATCTTCGGGAGCTAATGGAAAGATTTAATCCAAGGTTCGAAGCTCTTGCTGAAAGAATGCGTGAAATCGAGGAACGTTTTGCTAAAAAGCAGATCTCAGACGAGGAATACAGAAAGGAGAAAGAAGCCATTGAAAATGAAAGGAAGAAACTTGAAGAAGAATTTGATAAAGAATTTGAAATTGCAAGACAGAAAGTCCTCGATGTTGTGAATCATTCATTCAGACCGGAGTTTCTCAACAGAATTGATGAGATTGTTGTGTTTCACCCTCTTAAATGGGACCATGTGTTGCAGATCGTTGATATTCTCTTTTCCAGACTTGCAAAGAGACTTGCGGAGGAGAGAAACATCAAACTCGATCTCTCTGATAGAGCAAAGGAATTCATTGCAAGAAAGGGATTTAATCCACTTCTTGGTGCAAGACCTCTTAGAAGAGTTATTCAGAAGGAAATTGAAAACAGACTTTCAGAAGCGATCTTGAGTGGCGAGATTAACGAGGGTGATTCTGTAACTGTTGATGTTGAGGGAGACGAAGTAAAATTCATAAAGAATAAGTGAAAAAATTAATTTGATTGCGATTGTCCTCCCGGCATGAGCCGGGAGGACAATCGCAAAATTCCTGTCATCCCTTTAAAAAGTTTAATATCTGATTATGAGGTAACTTTCCACGAGTGCAGACCGGATTATTTTTTTATTTCTACCATGGAGTATTTTTATTCAAATTCCTGTTAGGGGCTAAAATGTTCGTTATTTGAAGCTTTATAATTCCAACCATTTAAGTATTTAAAATTTAATAGGAGGTAAGATATGAGCAGGAGAGATGCCCTCATACTTATGATTCCTCTGGTAGTGGCTACATCCTGTGTGAAGAAAAAGGTCATACCAGTGGTTATAAAACCCCCAAGTGTGGTTATTAAAACAGGTAATAACCAGCCACGGCCAGCGCAATCCCAACCTGTTCCCCAGAGACCATCGGTCGCCCCCATGATGGGAGGTAACATGATTTTGGCTCAGATGGCACCCGTGGTATTTTCATATTCACTTGGGGTTGGAGGATACTGGATCTGGAGCAAAGATTTTAAGCCGGGTGAATGGGTAAAGTTTCTTGTGACTACAGACAATGGTGATGCGTATGATCTGGAAATTGCTTATCTAAGGAAAACTGCTGATGGTAACGAGTGGTGGAGAGTCTCATATAGGCCAAAGAAACCAGGTGAAACTTCGGTCGTTTATGAAGCTCTGTTCTCAAGTAACCTTGGTGAATTAAAGAGATTAAGGGGGAAAGTCGATGACAAAGAGCCGCAGGAGATTCCTGTGACTCAGGGAAGTTATGTTGCAAGACCAATTAGACTGACAAAAGAATCAATTGAAGGAGCTACAATTGGAGTTGACATTGTAAAAGTTCCGGCTGGTACTTTTCATGCCAGACATGTGAAGTATGGCTCATTAAACGGGAAAGGTTCCGTTGAATGGTGGATAGACAATGGGGTACCTGGTGGTGTTGTGAAGTATATTATCAGAGATGAAAACGGTAAGGTTTCAGTAGAGGCCGATCTGGTGTCCTTTGGGAAAGGAGCAACTTCTATACTTGGATCGTTTTAGATAAATTCTTGTGATGGCGGCTTTTTTTCAAAAAAGCCGCCATCACTATCTCTTCCTGATTAAGAAAATTCTTCGAACCTTTTACCATCCCAAATTCTCCTAATTTTTCTCCATGACACCCCATTCTGCTACCATAAGAGGTTTATTCGGGAAAAGACCCAGGAGATAAGTATAAACTTTATCCATGACTTCTCTGAAACTGAACCAGCCATCGTCCTTAGATTGTGGGCCAAAAACACTAATGCCTATCCAATCAACATATTTGTCGCCAGGATAGTAGTTTTCTATAAAATTCCATGGTTCATCGGGCGTTGAGATTGCATTGGCATGGAAATACCAGATGACATTCGAAGCTCCAACTTGTCTAAAAAGATTTACAACGTGTCTGAATGCATCTGTGTACCTTTCAGGGCCATCGGGTTTGCGAGGATCACCGTAACAGTTTGTTACCATTCCCCCGTTGTAAACTCCACTCCATGGGAACCAATTTCCATTCATTTCAACACCGAAAGTCATAAATATGGGATAATTTAGATTTTTTATCATCCTTGCGAGTTTGATAAGATATCTGTCAAATTTTCCGTTAATGATACTATCAAGAGAATAAAGTGGTTGTTTTCTGAACAATGTATATGGTTCTCCCCAGGGAAGTAGCTGCATCATAGGAATTGCTCCGTAATCTACTATCGCCTGTATTTGTTTTACGGGAATTTCCTCTTTCCCCCAGAAGAGGGAAAATTGGACAAAAGCAAGAGGTTTCCCCGAAAGAATTTCATATCGTTCCAGCTGTCCGAATGAAACCGAGTCTTCATAAACTCCGCTCTCTGCAAATGCACCAACGTAGCAGCCTTTGTTTTGTAAAAATACATGACTATTTTTGATTTTTAATGATTTTTTGTCAAGAAAATAAGGATCGCTAATTCCTACACGAAATGCATCGAGAGCTTCAGGAGAAGATTCGATACGGAGATCAGTGTAACTACCATCTGGATTTTGCCATCTCTCGCTCCAGATAACAGCGATTTTGATTGCAGGATATCGGCTTTTTAAGTCGTTAAATGCTCCGAGGTACCACAACGCTTTGGGATCATGATACAGAAGTTCCCAATATGGATCACCAAAATTTAATAAAAAAATCGGGACTAAAATTAATTTAAGCATGCATCTAATAATAAAGAAATGCAATATTGTAAATCAATAGTTAATTTTCGGACTGTACTGAATTTAACGGGAGGCTAAAAAATTTATGCCTCTGGTTTACATGAACAAAATTTCAAATTAGATTTCAAACTTTGATGAAAATCAGGCAGGAATCTTATGCGATGTAATATATTTTATTGATTCGATGAAGCTTTTCAATTAAAATCTTAACCATGTTATGGCTTTTATTCCTATTAACAATTTATAAACCGATACCGAGGGTTTTATTTCTTACCTCTTCATTTGATGGGAAAGGTGTGTTACCTACAGGTGCACATCTTGTTCTTGAAGAATTTTCAAGACACGGCGCATTTGTAACATTTCACGATAAGTCCATTCTTTATAGCCCAGATTCTTTAAAGAAATTCAATATAATAATTGCTCCAACCTCTTATGGTTATCATGATGTAGATCGTCCTCTTTCGTTAACCTATCTTGATACAATATCCATGAATAACATTGTGAACTGGATTAAAAATGGAGGATTTTTTATAGCGGGAGGGAACATCGGTAGGAATACACTTTATGGAAAAGATAGAATCCTTTCTGGTAACATATTGACAGCAGAGGAGTGGCCCCTTGGAAGAGCATTTGGTTTCGATATGGTAGAAATTGATATTAAGGGATTTAAACTGAAGAAGATGAAGTCAAAACCAGATCTGTTTGACTGGTATGATGACCCTGTGAGACCCGTGGAGAAAACTGATGACTGGTTGCTTGTGCCTGTTCACGAAAGAAAGGATGTGAAAAACCTCATGGTATGGACAGATGGGAATAAAGTATATGGCGGAGTTACATTGCGGAAGTACGGGGATGGATATGCGATGCTTTTAACTTCTTTCCTCCTTTTGCATCCATCCTTTGATGGTGGATGGGCAGATGTACCACAGATTACACGTTTTTACCATAATTTGGTAATGTTTTCAATGGGGATTAAAAAGTATCCGACCGGGGTTGACCCATGGCCTGACGGAAAGAAGGCCGTACTTGCTGTCACACTTGATGACGGTGGCAAAATGTCAATGTATCAGTTAACGCTTAATTCACTTCTCGAAAGAGTTCCTTCCCTGACTTTCTTTGTTACGGGTAAACTTGATACAAAGATTCTTAATTTCATTAAAAGATTTAAACAGGTGGAAATTGGAAATCATAGTTTTAATCATCCTTTTTTCAGGGACCTCAACTTAAACCAGTCTATTGCTGAGATCGAAATGACCGAGAAGGCCATTGGAAAATCAAGGGTTTTTAGATTTCCTTATGTCAATTACACTCCTCAAGGTTTATATGCCCTGTGGACCCACGGTTTTAAGTATGAGTCTTCCATCAGGGTTGACCATTTAAATACATTCAAGGGTGCAATTTTCCCCTATAATCTTGTTTTTTCATTTGGAAATGATCTTATTACCACAGATTTGATAGAAATGTCTCCTATTAAATCGGATTGGTTCTTCTACCAAAAAATTTATGCTGATAATTATCCTGTAAAGGAAAAGATTGCAAGTATGAAGGCTTATAAATCCTACCTTGAAACCATGTGGTCAATTATAAAAGATGCGAGAGGTATGATGGTCCAGATGGGACATCCTATGTACGAGGGATACAACAAAAATTTCCTCAAACCATTACTCGATTTTCTCGATGAAGTAAGAGCTGACAAAGAAGTGTGGATGACTAATCTTGGAGGAATTTATGACTGGTGGAAAAAAGTCAGAAATGTTAGAGTTGAAGTTGAGGAACAAAAAAATGAAATAAGATACAAGATGGTTAATTTTAATCGAAGTGAGCTCAAAGGATTCAGTGTCTGGATTAAGGTGACCCAACCTGGTGTAAAACCAAAATTAAAGTTTTCAAAATGCAGGGGGTATTATACCCTTGAACATTCAAATAACGGGGAGAGAATTCATGTTATAATGGCAATCCCTCCTGGTCCATCTGCTGTAACCATTAAATTCTAATATTTGCATCATGATTATCAAGGTAAATAGTTTCATAGATGCCCTGATTCTTGTAGTGACAAATGTTTTCATACTTTATTTCTTAATATATGGAATCTTAAATGTGTGGTTTTTTATAGTTTTTCTGCTTGATTTTATGCGAATGCGACCGAGAGATGAAGATGTAGAGGATCCTCCAGAAGTGACGATCCTTGTACCAGCATTTAATGAAGAAAAAGTAATAGTTAACACTGTGAATTCCCTTCTTAATCTAACCTATCCCAGATACTCGATAATTGTCGTTGACGATGGTTCTTATGATAGAACATCGGAAAATCTTGTAAAAATTTTTGAAATGGAGGAGGTTAATTTAAAGGGTAGTGACAAAATTCCAACAAGCAGGATTATTTCTACCTATCGATCCAGGAGTTTTGAAAATTTGATCCTGATAAAGAAACAGAATGGCGGTAAAGCTGATGCACTTAATGTGGGGTTGAATTATTCAAAAGGAGATATTGTCATAACGATTGACGCAGATACAATCTTATCTCCAAGAAGTTTACAGAGGTTGATAAACCTGTTCAGGGAAAAGAATGCAGCTGCAGTCGGAGGACTGTTAACTGTTTCAAATGATGCTGTAATAAAGGATGGAAGACCATTGAATGCGAGATTTCCCCGGAATCTTCTGGTTGTCTTTCAGTTGATAGAATACCTTGTTTCCTATTCTATAGGTAGAAGTGCCCTGTCTCGCATTGATTCCTTACTTGTTCTATCTGGTGCTTTTTCTGCATTTGATAGATCTCTTCTTATCGAAGTTGGTGGTTTCCTTTCGAAAATTTCTCACGGAAAGTCAACCGTGTGCGAGGATATGGAAATAATAGTAAGATTGCATAGGTATCTTAAGAGCTCTGGAATAATCCGCCCTATAAAATTTCATTTCTTCCCGATTGCATGGACGGAGGTTCCTTCAAATCTTAAAAATATAGTCAGACAAAGAAATAGGTGGCATCGGGGATTAGGGGAATCACTCTTTATCCACTTTGATATGCTATTTAACCCCAGATTTAAGCATATTGGTCTCTTTGCTGTTCCATATTATACAATTTTCGAATTTCTATCACCAATAGCCAAGTTGTTATCGTTACTTTTAATCCTTGTTCTTTTCCTGATGAATTTAATCCATTGGCAGTTTGTCATAACACTCTTTTTGCTTGTAACAGTGTTGAATGGATTGTACACCTCACTTGTGACTACGCTTGTGGAGATTAAATTCAGAAATATTTCGAGAGACAATATTGAAGCTATGAGGTTCAAAACTCTTACGGATTGGTTTAAACTTGTAGTACTTTCTTTTTTCCTTGAACCGGTCTTTGGAGTAATCAGAAGTTATGCGCAGCTCTGGGGGATACTTGATCTTATAAGAGGAAGAGTTTCCTGGTATAAATTTGAAAGAGAAGGTATTAACGTTGAGGAATAGGAGGTTAATATGTTTGTGTTTCTGCTGGCTGTAAGTCTTATAACCAATCAAATCGGAGAAAGATTCTGGAAGATGATTGACTTGGGGAAATACAGAGAAGTAATTGATACTGCTTCTGTTTATTTGAAGGAGGGGAGGCTGGACAAAAAGGCGATGCTTGCGCTTGCTTATGCGTATAGAGTAGAAGGTAAGTTTGACAGTGCGCTCTCGATCTACACAAGAATTCTAAAAGTGAACCCTGACGATTTTGATGCACTTGATGGACTTGCCTTTACTCTCTCCTGGAAAGGTGATCTTGATAGTGCAGTCGCAGTCTACAAAAAAATGTTTCGTCTCTACAAATACAAAAAAGATGTTTTGACTGGACTTGCAAGAACTTACGGTTGGATGGGAGATATGAAGGATGCCAAGAGGTGGATAAAAATTGCAGTTAAGAAATTTCCTGAATCATCGGATGTATATGAACTCTGTGGCGACATTTATACGTGGGACGGAAAACTTAAGAAGGCAGTTAATTGTTATAAAAAAGCATTATCGAAGTCACCCAAAAATGTTGATTTGATGATTAAAGTTGCACAGAATTATGAATGGCAAAATGATGTAAAAAATGCTATTCTTTGGTATAGAAAGGCATTACAACTCGATCCCACAAATTCAAAGGCACTCAAAGGTTTGAAAAGGGTTTCAAAGCTCAGATATCCTGTTCTTTCAGTCAAATACTCCCATGCTAAGGAAATAGACTCGACGACAACCACATACTGGAACAATTTAAATCTTTTTATGCACCATAGACTTTTTAAAACCCTCACTGTATCAATGAGGATAATGCTCGATCACTCAATTAAAAACGACTCTTCCTCTACGAAGGTTTACTTTCAGCCGGGCATTTCATTGCTTTTCCTCCCGTTCCAGTTTACTGTGGCACCTGGTTTTGGAAGTACTTCTTTACTTTATAGTAGCTTAATTTTTAAATTTACCCCATTGAAAATCGAAGGAAAATATCTTGAAGAAATACTGGAACCCATTGAATTAATAAAAATTAATCACTTTGAACTTAATGGCGAATTAGATATTGCCGCGTTCAAACTTAAGGGTGGATATGATTACGGAAAAATTCCCTTTGACGACAACACGCGTAAGTTGATAGATTTATCAATTGAGAGAAATTTGCTAACAGAACCAGTGCTGATCAAATTCATCTATTCTTACGGTTATAAAAATTATCAAAACTGGTCCCCTTACTATTACTCTCCGTCAGATTTCCATCAGCACTCGATAGGGGCCATGTTTTTTAAATCTTTTGGAAAGGGCTATATCTATTTTGATATGAGTAAATCGTTTTATGGTTCTCCTGGGACGTTCTCGTCATCAGCGGAAGTTGGATTCAGGAATTTCTACGTTTCGGTATCCATTTTCAAAACAACTGAGAATTACGAGTATCTAAATGTTAATACGGGACTCAATACAAGAATAAGTTTCTAATATGAGAGCAAGAGTTATAATTCTCATAATACTTCTCATCGCAGTTCTTGGTCTGTCATACGAGTTGTACAGGATTGAAAAAAGATACCTGACCCCTCGTGTTAAGGAAGTAGAAAAAGAGGTAATAAAAAAGGTAGGTGTTGGTAAGACTCCAGAAGAAATAAGAACGGCAGCTACTGCTGTGACTTATGTATCGAGGGTTAAAAGCGACAAGATCGAAATTCAACATTTGATTAATAGGGCGGATGGAACTGTAGATACAATATTTAAGCCAGTTTTTATAAAGGGAGTAAATTTTGGTCCAGCCATACCTGGAACGTATCCTGCTCAGTTTGCTCCGTCAAGGGAAGATTACGAAAGATGGTTTGAAGAGATGGGAGACGTTGGTTTTAACGCAGTCAGGGTATATACAGTCCTGCCACCAGACTTTTATAGTGCACTCGCATCCTACAATATGAAACATTCAAGCCGAAAAATTTACCTTTTCCAGGGGATATGGGTACCTGTACCCGATAGTGAAGATTACCTCAACGAGCAATTTGATCTCCAGATCAAGAAGGAAATTGAAAGGGCTGTTGATGCAATTCATGGAAGTAATGGCTATTTCACTGATGTCTCAGGTTACACAATTGGGTTCATTTTTGGTAGAGAATGGGAGCCTGATGGTGTTTTAAAAACAACCAGGTTTCATCCCCAGGATACGACGTTTGCAGGAAATTTTATTTCTATCCCTCGTGGTAACCCTATGGAAATCTGGCTTGCCAGAATGCTTGACTATATTCAAACCTACGAAACAGTAACGTATTCAATGATTCATCCTGTCTCTTTTGTAAACTGGCTTACACTTGATCCACTCTATCATATATCAGAATTTATAGAGTCCCCGAAAGTAAGAGAGTATGATAATGATTTGCTTACTGTGGATCCATCACGATTTTACAGAACTGAGGTAAATCCTGTCGGTTTCTTTGCATCCTACCATATTTATCCATACTATCCAGATTTTATAAACAATGAATACAAAGATTTTAGAGGTCGTTATGGAAAAGATAATTATGAGGGTTATCTAAACGCTTTGAAAAAGGCTACTGATGGATTACCAATTCTTGTTGCTGAATTTGGAGTCCCGTCTTCAAGGGGGATAGGGCATTACAATCCATTTGGGATGAATCAGGGAGGTCATTCTGAAGTAGAGCAGGGAATTATAGATTTTCATCTCTTCCGGGATATAGCGGACCAGGGGTACGCCGGTGGTCTACTGTTCGAGTGGATGGATGAGTGGTTCAAACGAAACTGGCTGTTCATGGATTTTGAGAATCCTATGAATCGAAATCCTTTATGGCATAACATTTATGACGCAGAACAAACCTTTGGCCTTATAAGTTTTGACCCCAAAAAAATAAAAATAGATGGGGATCCAGAAGATTGGACCAATGTAATTCCTTATTTGGAATCAAATGGTGCTGTCAAGAGTTTTTCCATCTTCACTGATCCCGTTTATATCTATTTTAAAATAGAGTTAAAAAAGAAGTTTAATCCGGATAGTGAAATTATACGAATTTTTATAGATACCTATGATAGTAAACTCGGTGAATTCTATGGTCCTGGGAAGAGATATGCATTTCAGAACGGGGTAGAATTCATAGTCGAACTCTCAAAGACTGGGCGAATTCTGGTAGAAAAAAGCTATAACGTTTATCGAGACTGGATCCACGACATCTTTTCTCCAATGAGAACAGAACGGTCAAATAGAGGAGAATTTGTAGAACCATCCCTTCAAGCCAATAGAGAAAGGATTACACTCCTTGGAGACACAATTCCAGGGAAAAAATTTTATCCTGGACGTTTAATTTTTGGAAAGGAGGAGAATAATTCTCTTGCAGATTGGTACTATAAGGGAAATATTGTAGAGTTGAGAATCGGTTGGAATGCTCTTAACGTCACAGATCCATCCTCACTTCATGTTCTCCAGAATGATCCTGAAACTCCTGATATTGATGCCACTGTAACAGATGGATTTTCTTTTTCAATCGGTGTGTTCAACTCAAAGGGACAGGTAGTAGGTGCACTTCCAGGCTACAGGAATGGAACATTTGAATTCTCTCCAAGGTTTAAATGGAATGGTTGGAATTCACCATATTATGAAGAACACAAGAAAAAGAGCTTTTTTGTTTTAAAAGATTCATTAAAGTCCTTAACTCCGTTATGGACTGAAAGTTCTGACACAACGGTAGGAAGTTCGAAGCCAACAATTTTACAATATAAGGGCTATAATGGATTTGCAACTTTTTCGTTTGATGATGGAGATGTCTCTCAATTTAACCATGCATTCCCAATTCTCGAAAAATATAAAGCACGTGGAAGCTTTGGAATCGTGACATCATGGCTTTCTGATCATAATATGGTTGCAGGTCCTCCGGGAGAGTTGAAATTGAAGAGACTTTCCAAATCTCAGGTTAAAGCCTTGAGTGAATCTGGTGAGGAGATTTCCTCTCATGGTCATATTCACGCACTTGAGATATTCAGACTTCCAGAAGATTCAATTATTAGACAGTTTAACACCTCAAGAAACATCCTCGAGACAGTGACGGGATCAAAAGTGTTTACCCTTCACATGCCTTATTCCAGGGAATTTAAGAAAGTCATTGATGCAGCGAGAAAATCCGGATTTCAATTTGTACGGGTTGGTGATGATGAATACAATTCTGTAAATTTTGATCCATTTGACATAAAAAGTTTTGTCATCTATACGGATTCAAATCCAGAAGTCAAAAAGTATTACAATATTCTAATGAATGGGAAGGATAAATGGGTTGTGTTTATGTATCACCATGTTTTCCCTCAGAATTCGTTTGAGTTGAAGCTTATGAAAGCTCATAACGTGCGAAATACGTATTCAATCCTCCCAATTACTTTCGAAAGACATGTGAGAATTGCAAGAGATTTAAAATTTGATCTGGTTACAATCAAAGAAGCTGGTTTTTATCTTGAGAATTACAGAAAGGCCAAATTGCACGTGACTAACGCATCTGGTATTATGATCGTATCAGTAAAAAATACTACAATCCCCATGTTTGTCTCTCTTCCACTTCCACGGGGTGTTTACAAAGTTGAAAATTCAACAAATGATGGAATTTATGAGATAAGAAAAAAGCCCTTGATTATTGCTATTCCGCCCCGAAAATCGACTATCATTTATCGGTTGAAATAATAATTGCCTGGGATGGTTAATTAAAAATAAACTTAACGGTATCACCTACAGAGATTTGTCTCTTCTTGAACCATCCTTTATTGACCTCAAGAGCAAACTTTGCAGGAAATTTTGAAATATGTGATTTCGTCGTCATCGGCTCCATGTCTTGAATATCTACTATAACTCCGTTTGAATCGATAAATGCAATTGATAAAGGAATAAATGTATTCTTCATCCAGAATGAAAGTCTCGATTCCTCCTGGAAAATAAAAAGCATACCACTATTTTCAGGTAAAAATTCCCTGAACATCAAACCAATCTCCCGTTCCTGGGGAGTAACTGCAACCTCAACTGACAGTGTATCCGTTTTTATGACAACTTTCGCCGTTTTATGTAATGAGACAATCATTGATAACATTAAAAGAACTACCCTCATCCTACTATAAACTCCTTCAATTTTATAGCGTTAAAAACTGCATGGGCATCTGCATCATTGTTGAAATACACATAGATATCCTTTACACCCGGTAACAGACTTCTGATATAATCGGCAAGAATTTTGAGATCACTTTCGTCATAACTTCCAGCGTATAAATAGCTTTTACCATGCATCCTAATGTAAACAAAATCAGATGTAATCCATTTTGGAGAAGGTAACTCAGGGTGATCCATCTGGACAAATCCTGCACCAAACTTTTTTAGAATTTCCTCGACATCGCTCGAAAACCAGGATTTATGCCTGAATTCAAATGCAAACCTATAGCGCGAATATTTCTGAAGAATGTTTAGAAAATCAATGAGTCTTTCCAGATCCTTTTGAAGTGATGGAGGTGTCTGGAAAAATATTACTCCTAACTTTGATTTCAAAAGAGAAACACGACTTAAAAACAACTTTAAATTTTCCTCTACTTTCCTGAATTTTTTTCTGTGTGTAATCAACCCCCATCCCTTTACAGAATAGACGAAGTTTTCAGGTGCCTTTCTTTCCCAGGATATAAAATTTCTCTCAGGGGGTAATCTGTAAAATGTAACGTTTAACTCCACGGTATTAAAAAATTCCGAATAAAAATTGAACCATCTACTTTTTGGTATATTTTCAGGATAAAATAATCCTTTCCAATGATCATACATCCATCCTGAGGTTCCAATGTATATGCTCATTGGAATTTTACTCGCGATTTCACTATCTCGTCGATCTCAAGCAATGTTTCAAGTAATGGTTTTAAATCTTTTAACGGGAGCATACTTGCTGCGTCTGACAGAGCCTCGGGTGGATTTGGATGAGTTTCAATAAAAATAGCGTCTACTCCAGCAGCAACACCAGCCCGGGCAAGTGGTGCAATAAATTCCGGCTGGCCTCCCCGTGGATCAGAAGATGGAATTCCGTAAACCCTTATCGTGTGTGTCACATCAAATACAACTGGATAACCAGTTTTTTGCATGATTCTGAAGGATCTCATATCAACCACAAGATTGTGATATCCAAAATTTGTTCCCCGCTCCGTTAAAAGAATATTATAATTGCCGACAGACTCGATTTTCCCAATAATGTTTTTAACATCCTGCGGAGCAAGAAATTGTCCTTTCTTAACGTTAACCACTTTTCCTGTTCGGGCAATTTCCAGTGTTAGACGGGTTTGCATTGATAGAAAAGCCGGAATCTGTAATACATCAAGTACTTCCGCTGCAATTGGAACTTCATCGGGATAATGGACATCTGAAAGAATCGGTATGCCGTAGGTTTCTTTAACTTTTCTAAGAATCTCCGTTCCTTTCTTTACCCCAGGACCATAGAAGTTCTTTACACTTGATCTATTATCTTTTGCATAGGAAGATTTGAAGATAAAACCTATCCCGAGCTCCTCGGTGATCCTTTTAATCTCTTCTGCCACTTCCATCACAAGCTTTTCAGATTCAATAACACAAGGGCCTGCAATCAATGCAAGCTTTTTACCACCACCAATTTCGATATTTCCAACTTTAACTATTTTTGTCTTAATCATAGTAAATTTACTATATCGGAAAACGTCAATACCTGCAAGGGATGAGAGGCCCAGGATCGCAAGACATTAGTTCCCCTCTCATTTGAAATTATATTTGCGAAAGTAGTTTATAAGTTTCTGAGAATCAATTAAAGACTGAGAAGTACACCGTCACGTGATGAAATATACAAAAATTCCTGGGCAAACCCTGCATATCTTCCAAAATAATGTCGCCAAAAATTCCCAATAAATTCGTACTCGTTCATCCCCCGAGGTTTCTCCCCAAGAATCGAACTGTAAAGTTTCTCTGTAATCCTTTTTACATGGACGTCAAGTGGCACAGCTTCTAATTTATCGAGTGAGAAAAGAGCAACGCAGTCAGCTATTTTTCTCCCGATTCCCTTAAACTGGATGAGTATTCTGATAATTTCCTGATAAGGTCTTCCGAAAAGCAATTCTGGCTTGAATTTCTCACTCGTTATCAATCTTACAACTGATAAAATATTTTCTTTCTGTTTCACGCCAAATCTTAGTTTTAACGATTTGTCCATGAAAATTTCAGACTTTTCCAGGAATCGATCCGGAGATGGAAATACAGGGAATTTTTTCCCCTTGAATTTATAGAATTTTCCAAGATTAATAGAGATTTCATTCAATTTTTGTGCAATTTTTTCAACGGAATTTTGTGGGGAAATCATATAACTTATCAATGTTTCATAAGGATCCTGCCTTAGAATCGTAAGTCCAAAGTATCTTCTTATGGCATTTTTTATGTATTTGTCCTTTGATATTTTACTGTAAATTTGGGATAGTGGCGCATCCATGCGTAAATAAAATTTAATAAAATCCTCTATCCCCAATTTTTGTCCTAACTGAGGAACATAAACTCTATCCACCGGGCTCTCATAATAAATGTATTTATCATCGCTCATTAAACGCATGGGAATGGCATAAACGATACCCTCCCAGAAACCATCATCATCTTTTTCACCGAAGAAAAATTCTCCTGTCTCGGAATACCTTCCCCATCTAAAACATTGGCCTGATCTAAAGGTATGGTCAAGACTTATTAAAGGTTTATTGGGAATTCTTTTCTTCACAAACTTCATTCTCAATCCAGTTAAGGTAAGCCGGGTTACCAAACTTTATTTCGTGGGCAATGATCTCAGGAACTTCGTATGGATGCATTTCCTTGATTTTTGTTTCAAGAAGTGGATACCTGTCTTCGATGGTTTTAATAAAAACAGTCCATTCCATTGAATTCTCGACTTTACCGTGCCACCAATAGGTACTAAAAACTGGACCAAACACCTGTGCACAGGCTGCTAATCTTGCTTTAACAAGCTCAACAGCAATTTCCTCAGCCTTTAATCTATCATTTACTGTTACGAAAACCTGAATAAATTTCATTTTTCAATGCCTTCCCTTGCTATTACACCCTTGGTATAGTAGTGTTTGATCTCCTTCATCTCGGTAACGAGATCAGCCAGATTGATAATTTCCTCAGGTGCATATCTTCCAGTTAATATTAATTCTACATCCGATGGTTTCGCCGAAATGAATTCTATAACATCATCGAGATCCAGGGTTTTTAAATAAATTGATACATTTACCTCGTCGAGGATAATAATATCGTAATTTCCAGAAAGCATAGCGTTCTTTGCTTTTTTAAGGCCTTCCTTGGCCATTTTTATATCTTCTTCTGAAGGCTTACCAACAACGAATTTCGGTGTTCCATATTGTTCCATGGTAATCCATTCGGAGAGATAGTTATTAATAGCATCAAGTTCCCCGTACTCCTGGCCCTTCATGAATTGTCCGATATAGACCTTCATTCCTCTGCCGGCGGCTCTCAGTGCCAGACCGAGTGCGGCTGTTGTTTTTCCCTTGCCGTTTCCTGTATAAACCTGAATATATCCTTTTTTTAATTTTCCCATTGGAGGACTCCTGAAAGGTGAGGATGAAGGTGGGCGGAGGCCGAAGGCCTCCGCCCACCTTCATTTTTTCTACTCTTCCCAGGTATCTATCTGGGCCTTCTGAAGTTTTCCACTGAAATCAACATAAACTGTCTTCCACTCTGTGAAAATTTCGTATGCTGTCCATCCACCCTCACGGTGACCATTACCTGTGTGTTTTACACCACCAAATGGTAGATGTGTTTCCGCGCCAATTGTAGGTGCATTAATGTAGGTGATTCCTGCCTCAAGCTCCTCAATGGCCCTCATAGCCTCAACAATGTCCCTTGTATAGATGGATGAAGAAAGTCCATATCTTGTATTGTTTGCAACTGCAATAGCTTCTTCAAAAGAACTGACCTTGAACACTGAGAGGACCGGGCCAAAAATCTCATCCTGCGCTATGGTCATGTCTGGTGTGACACCGGTAAACACGGTTGGCTCGAAGAACCACCCCTTTGCATATTCGCCTTCTGTTAATCTGTTACCACCGAGTTCAAGATGAGCACCTTCCTGCTTGCCAATCTCAACATACTTCATAATCTTTTTAAGCTGACTTTCGTTGATTACAGGTCCCACCTCTACAGACTCGTCAAGCCCATATCCAATTTTCAAATTCTTCGCTCTTTCTATGAATTTTTCCATAAACTCATCATAAATTTTCTCATGAAGAATCACCCTTGAAGTAGCTGTACATCTTTGGCCTGTTGTTCCATAAGCACCCCAGAGAGCACCATCGACGGCAAGGTCTATGTCAGCACTCCACATCACAATCTGTGGGTTCTTTCCACCAAGCTCGAGCGAGATCTTCTTGAGCTGCTTTCCGGCCACTTCAGCAATTCTCATTCCTGTCTCTGATGAACCTGTGAAGGAGATACCAACAATATCTGGATGTGTCAGAAGTGCTTCTCCAACGACACTTCCACTTCCAAAAACGAGATTTAAAACTCCTGGAGGCAACCCTGCATCTACAAGGGCTTTCACGAATTCGTATGCAACGGCAGGGGCATCTGAAGGTGGTTTAAATACAACCGTGTTACCTGCAAGTATAGCCGGGAAAATTTTCCATGAAGGTAAAGCAGAAGGGAAATTCCAGGGTGTAATTATCGCCCACACTCCCATTGGCTGCCTGAAGGTTAATGCAAATTTATTGGGTAATTCACTCGGTGTATTCATTGAAAAGAGTCTTCTCCCTTCTCCGAATGCATAGAATCCTGTATCAATAGCCTCCTGGACATCTCCTCTTGCCTCTTTTATCACTTTACCCATTTCCCGTGTCATCAAGCGCGCAATTTCTTCCTTTCTCTCAAGTAGAATTTCAGCAGCTCGCCTCAATATCTCAGCTCTCTTTGGAACAGGTACTTTCTTCCATTTGGGATATGTCTCTTTTGCGGCTTTGACCGCGTCCTCAACATCCTCTTTTGTCGAGAGAGGGAAAATACCTACCACGTCGTCCCAATTGGCAGGATTTCTGTCCTCAAAAGTTTTACCATCCTTTGAATCCCGCCATTCTCCATTGATGTAGTTTTTATATTCCTTGGTCTCTGCCATACTTCTCCTCCTTTTGAAATTAACTATAAATAATCAATGTGCAATCTGTCAATTGGTGTAAATTATTTCAGAATTTCCGTATTTTTATCAAATTTATCTCACCACTATTAATCCTGATTGTATCAATTAATATTGAGTCACCATTGACAATCATCGTTAAAGGATAATTTCCAGGTGGAATTTCCTTATAACAAACGAGAATGGTAGCAGGAAGAGTACTCCACTGCCGTGTGTCGGCTCTCTCTGTGAAGACGTTGACGATATTCAGTAGAGATCCTAAGACGTCTGAAAGATTTTCAGATTTCTTCTTCAATTCATCTTCAATCTTTTTCTCGGCACCATATTTAACACCTGCCCTTAACAGAGCTTTGGCAATAATCCTTGTCTTTTTATCTTCAAGATCCTTTCTGGCTATCTTGTAAATAGGTTCAACTTCCTGAAAATCCAGAGAAATTTTGCCAAGTTTCCCACTCACATTAGGTAGATTAATTGTAGTATCCGGAAAATATGGAATTGCTACTCTTATAATTTTTGTACGGTCCCCGGACGTGTTTATCCATAAATCCGTATAAGCTTCCTTTTTCTCTGGGATTAATCCATATTCAAGGATTGTAATAAAAATCCCATAATCAGGATTTATTTTTATCGAATCTATACTTTCATCATAGAGTTCTATCCCTGTTTTTAACGATGTCCTCTTAATTGATCTAAGAACAAAATCCGGGACGTGTATTCCGAAATATTCAGAATACTCTTGCCTAAATGTGGTAAACGACCTTCTGTATGAGATTAGAGCGTCATTGTATTCACCGTTAATTTCATGGAAAATTCCCGAGACAAATTCCATAAACGCATCATCTCTGTAAGCATTTTTATTTTTGTATTTTTCGTTGAGTTTCTCCAAATTCTCATCAACACGCCTCGCTTCTACCACCGCATCTTCCAGGTCATCCAGGAAAAAGTAGTTAAATGCCCGGTAATAGTTGATTAAAACTTTCTCATAGTCTTCGGGTCTGTATGGTTTTACATTTTCGCTTGTAAAAAGGGAAGCTGTTTGTCTGGTCAAAGATCTTGTGTAAAGTTCCTCAATAAGGTTTTCGGCCTTTTCAAAGTTAAGATTTGACTTTTTATAAGATTTTTCGTAATGCTGGACAGTGGCGAGTTCGAGATAATACAATACCGATCCTTTTTTCAGACTCTTTTTAACAGCATCCTCTGCAAGTTTGTAATTTTTTGTCTGTAGGTTGTAAATTACCCCTTCTATTCGAAGAGAGTATCTTACAGTGCAGGAAGAAACCAGCAGGAGAATAAGTAAGCAGGTATATTTAATCCGCACGTTTAAAGTTTTACTGCCGCCCGTGTGATGTATTTCTTTATTTTTTTAGTGCCTATCCAAACTTTTTCATTCGTCTCAAGATTTACAAGTTCGAGGTCGACCTGATAGAAAATTACCTTTTTCCCACCTTCCTGATCCTCGATAGAGGAAATGTCACCAATCATCATAAAGTCAGCTCCCAGCTCGTTTCGAAGTCTCTTCCTTGTTTCGGGGGAGGCCCAATCGATTTGCTGTCTTCGTTCTTCTCTGATCTGCAACCTTTCAGCTGCGTTTGCTACAACTCTGATCTTACCGGAGTTAACGAATGCTCTTTCGATATCGTTGATAAAAGTCTGGACGGGTATATGTTCACTCGAAAGGTTTCTAATTCCCCCCACTACAACTACAGGTTTTTTCCCATATTTGGTAAGAAATTCACTAAGCCATGGATGGTTAAGGCAATCGTTAATCATTGCCTTTGCTACAAGTCTTGAATCCGTATCATTCCATCTACCCGACAAATCTATTACGGTTCCAGGTGATACCCTCTGGACACGTCTACCACATCCAGCGAGGAATAACAGAGACATGGTTAATACAGTAATAAATTTTTTCATGTTACATCCTCCCTTTTTGCCTTTTTCACCCAGAGAGTAAATCCCTCTGATCTGACAACAATAACTTCTTCATTCCTCTCAATATACTCTTCTGATTTTGCTGTCCATAATTCCCCATGTACAAGTACTGTACCCGTTTTATCAGGGCCAATTTTTGTCTTCGCGACTCCCTTTAGACCAATGAGACCGGAGTATCCTGTTACAGGTTTTCGTCTTAAAGCAGCCACTGCTTTTGCGATGACGAATAAGAAAAAGACAATGGTCGCTCCAACAACAATGCCAATAGTCGAATAACTCACTCTCATAAATGACGCGTTTGTGTTAAATAGCATCAAGGAGCCCAGAATTAGAGAAATAACACCACCAATAGCAAGTAAACCATGACTCTGCACCTTTACTTCTGCAATGAAGAAGATCATGGCAAGAAGAATAAGAAAAACGCCAGCATAATTAACGGGTAAAGCCTGAAAGGAATAGAAGGCAAGGATCAAACTAATTGCACCAATGACACCTGGAAATATGGCTCCTGGGTGAGATAGCTCAAAGAATATTCCATAAAAACCGATTATCATTAATATGTAGCTTACGTTAGGGTTTGACAGTATAGCAAGTAATTTCTCCCTGAATCCCATGTGAACTTTTATTATCTCTGCATTAGCCGTGTGAAGCTCGATAACTCTTCCACGGACTTCAACCTTTCTTCCATCAATTTTTTTCAAAAGGTCATCAAGATTCTTTGCAAGTAAGTCTACAACTCCTTCTTTGACAGCCTCCTCTGCCGGAATAGAGATAGATTTTCTGACAGCTTTTTCTGCCCATTTTTCATTTCTGCCTCTCTCCCTCGCGATAGATTTAATGTAGGCAACAGCGTCATTCGTTACTTTTTCAACCATAGTTGAGTCCATCTTCTGTCCAAAGGAAACGGGATGCGCTGCCCCGATATTCGTTCCTGGTGCCATCGCTGCTATGTGGGCTGCAAGTGTTATGAATACTCCGGCAGATGCAGCTCTTGCACCAGGTGGATACACATACACACAGATGGGTACAGATGAATTTAAAATCTTTTTGACAATTGCTCTCATGGATTGATCAAGCCCACCAGGTGTATCAAGAGTAAAAATGACCAGAGAAACCCGGGTCGCCTCGGCTTGACTGATTACTCTCGTCATGTATTCTGCAGCAATGGGACTTATTATGCCCTGATAATCAGCTACTATGATCTTTGGATTTGAGATAAATGTTAGTAAAAGTAAAAGAAAACTCATCATAGATGGATTATAACTTCCCGGTATAATGCCGTCAAGACAAATTTTTTAAAGTTATTTCTAAAACTAAAGGGGATTTTTCCCGTCCCAGAAAACGGGGATCTATCAAATGGATCGTACAAAGCTTAATCGGAGATGAACTTTTGATCCCAGATAATTATTTCGTTCCTGTGTATCCAATGGTCAAATCGTTTTCTGAGACAAATTCTTACGCCATTAAGAGCTTGATATAAAAAATTCAATTAGGAGGATTGTAAAGGTTCGAGAAACAAATTATTAAGTAATGGCAACGTGTTGACAGAATTCTGGGCAAAATGTATATTTTCAACATGTGGGAAATAATAATTGCGATTTCGGTTCTGGTTATAGCAATTTTCATTGTCATAACATCACTGGGATTTCTGGTATTATTTAAAAGTATCAGGAAGTCCCTTGAAATACTAAATGTTCAGATAGCGGAGCTGACGAGAAGACTGACTCCTGTGACGGAAAATTTGAATCAGTCCAGCGAAAAGTTGAAGGATATAGTCACACATATAGATGAGACAGTTGAAAGTGTTAATGAAGTTTTTGAGCCGTTGAAGGAGAACAAGGATTATGCCTATAAAGGGCTTTTCATTGGTCTTCTGTCTACGATTGGCGTAAACGCTGTAAAAAATTTCATAAATAAAAAGTTTTCCAGACAAAAGGAGGTGTAACCATGTCTGAGAGAGAAGGAAGTGCAGTTGGCATTCTTTCCTTTATTTTAGGAGCAATATTTGGTGCGGGCCTTGCACTTCTCGTAACCCCCAAAACGGGTGGAGAAATGAGAGAAAAGGTAAAGGAGGCCGCCGATAAACTAAAAGATGTTGCTCTCGAGAAAGCCAAGGAGCTTCTCGAAGAGGCTAAAGAAGAAATGAGAAAAGAGGCTGAGGAAGCTGAAACCCCAAAAACAGAGGAGGAGGGAGAATAAATGAAAATAGGAATCAATGGCTTTGGCAGAATCGGACGTCAAGTATTTAAAATTGCACATGAGAGACCTAATCTTGAAGTTGTAGCTGTAAATGATATAACTGATCCGTACACACTTGCGCATCTCCTGAAATATGATTCTGTTTATGGAATATACCCAAGAGATGTTAGGTACGAGGACGATTATCTCGTAGTCGATGGACACAAAATCAGGGTGTTCGCTGAGACAGATCCGTCTAAAATCCCCTGGGGAGACTATGGTGTTGAGCTTGTTGTAGAATCCACCGGTAGATTCCGTTCAAGAGACAAAGCTGCTCTCCACTTACGTGACACAGTGAAGAAAGTTATCATTTCAGCACCTTCAAAAGGTGAACCTGCGGACATAACGATTGTTTTAGGTGTTAACCAGGATGCCTATGACCCGGAGAAGCACCATGTTCTTTCAAATGCGTCCTGTACAACTAATGCCTTTGCACCGGTTGTGAAAGTAATTCATGAGAATTTCAAGATAATTAAAGGTGTAATGACAACCATACACTCTTATACAAATGATCAAAGAATCTTGGATTTGCCGCACCGTGATCTACGTCGTGCACGTGCAGCTGCCCAGAACATCATTCCAACAACTACAGGAGCTGCGAAGGCCATTGAGCTTATTTTCCCTGAACTTAAAGGAAAACTGGCAGCTGTCTCGATGAGAGTACCGACTCCCGATGGCTCAATTGTTGATTTTGCTGCACTTGTTGAGAAACCAACCACGGTTGAGGAAGTCAATGAAGCTTTCCGCAAGGCTGCAGAAAATGAATTAAAAGGCTATCTTGAATACACAGAAGAACCTCTTGTCTCCCATGATATTATTGGAAATTCACACTCCTCAATTTTCGATGCTTCTTTAACCCATGTTGTAGATGGAAACCTCGTGAAAGTTTATTCGTGGTACGATAACGAGTGGGGCTATTCAACGAGACTGGTTGATCTAATAGAATTTGTCAGGGACAAGGGAGGATTTTAACAAATGGGGAAACTCAGCATAAAAGACGTTCCTGACAGTACTTTTGCGGGGAAGAGAGTATTTGTAAGAGTTGATTTCAATGTACCGATCAAGGGAGGGGAGATACAGGATGATACGAGGATAAGAGCGGCACTACCGACGGTTGAATATTTACTTGGCCGAGGTGCGAGGCTAATTTTAGCCTCGCACCTCGGCCGTCCAAAGGGGCAAAGAATCCCGGAACTTTCCCTTGAGCCTGTTGCGGATTACCTCTCCAGATTGCTGAAAAAAGAAATTAAATTTTCGCCTGATTGCCTGAATGCTGCTCCAGAAATTGTCAGCCGTCTCCAGGATGGTGAAATCGTACTCCTTGAAAATCTCAGATTTAATCCCGGTGAAGAAGCCAACGATCCCTCTTTCGCCAGGGCACTTGCCTCACTCGCAGATGTGTATGTTAATGATGCATTCGGGACAGCTCACAGAGCACATGCTTCCACCTATGGAATGGCTCAGTACTTCGATTTAAGACTTGCAGGTCTCTTAATGGCAAGAGAAATCGAGTTCCTAACAAAGGTAAGAGAAAATCCTGATAAGCCATTTGTGGTGATTCTCGGTGGTGCCAAAGTTAAAGACAAGATTGGTGTGATCTCAAATCTTGTGGATAAAGCGGATATGTTCCTAATTGGTGGAGGAATGAGTTACACTTTTCTCAAAGCTTCAGGTAAAAAAATCGGAAATTCACTTTTTGACGAAAAACATTACGAGAAAGTCAGAGATCTCCTGAGAAAACATGGTGAAAGCATAAAGCTTCCAGTAGACCATGTGGCAGTTAAAGAAATTATCGCAGGAGCGGAAAAAAGAATTTTCAAGGGAGAAATAGAGAATGGATGGATCGGAGTTGATATAGGACCCGAGACTGTAGAACTTTACAAATCACTACTCCAGGGAAAAGGAATGATATTTTGGAATGGACCTATGGGGGTTTTTGAAATCGATGACTTTGCAGTCGGGACAGTGAAAATTGCTGAAACCGTCAGGAGTGTTTGTAAGGAAGGTACAAAGGTTGTTATTGGTGGTGGTGATACTGTTTCGGCAATTCATAAAGCAGGCATTAAAGATGATGAACTCACACACGTTTCGACCGGAGGAGGAGCAACTCTCGAATTCCTGGCAGGAATTGACCTCCCTGGAATTAGAGTGTTAAGTAATAAAAATGGCTAAAGAAGTCCTTATTATAGTGGATATGCAAAGAGGATTTCTTGAACCAGGAAATCCTCTTTACTGCGGAGACGACGTTCGTGAAAAAGTGATTCCAAATGTTAAACAATTGATTGATGAGAAGCTCAAATCCGGTGCAATTCTGATTTTCACACAGGATTCTCATAGACCCGATGATCCTGAATTTAAGATGTGGCCACCTCATTGTATTAAAGGAACAGAAGAGGAAGAAATTATACCTGAGCTCGCTCATTATCCTGGTGTAAGGATAAAAAAGACGAGATATAGTGGGTTTTATGGAACAAATCTGGAGCAAATACTTAAAAAGCTTAACCCCACGAAAGTCACTGTATGCGGTGTATGCACTGATATTTGTGTCCTCTATACAGTGGCGGATTTGAGAAATAGAGATTATCAAGTTGAAGTCCATGAAAAATGTGTCGATTCCTTTGATAAAGAGGCTCATGAATTCGTTTTAAAACACATGGAGAAAATTCTTGGAGTAAAAGTCATTCGTGACTAAAATCACAAATAAGTGAATTCATGGATCTTCAGAAAATAGGTGTGAAAATAGGTCATTATACAGATTTCGATAATGGGACAGGATGTACTGTATTCCTGTTTGACAAACCTGTGAGAGCATCAGTATCTGTGAGGGGGTCAGCACCTGCTTCCCGAGAGACAGATTTGCTTAGACCTGGAAAAATGATACGTGAAATAAATGGAATTGTTCTGAGTGGTGGAAGTGCTTACGGTCTGGAATCAGTTTACGGTGTGATGGAGTTCCTCGAGGAACAGGGAAAAGGATATGATACAGGTGCAGCACTTGTTCCTCTTGTACCGGCAGCTTCTATATATGATCTGAAGTTCAAAAATTCTCATGTACGACCAACAAAAAAATGGGGATACAAAGCAGCCTCATCTGCAAATTATGTGTTAGAAACTGGAACCGTGGGGGCTGCAACAGGTGCCACAGTAGGTAAGTTCCTTGGAATTGATCGTGCCAGTAAAACCAGATTTGCATTCCATCTGGAAAATTTTGATGAATACTTTGTCAGTGCATTTATGGTCGTAAATGCACTTGGTGAAATTATTGATGAGCATGGCAATATTATCGCTGGTATACGTGAAGAGGACAAATTCATTCCTGCTTATGACCTTATCAAAAAAATAGATTTTAGGAAGTTCAGGATGGGTGAAAATACGACACTTGGTGTTGTAATCACAAACTTTCCTTTGTCAAAAGAAATGCTTTCAAGAATGGCTGAGATCGGGCACAATGGAATAGTTAGAGCAGTTAGACCATCCCATACCCCCTTTGACGGTGATATTATTTTTTCTGTTTCTATTTCTAATGATAGGCCAATAGATGAGCCATACCAATTACTGAAATTGTTTGCATTGACTGAATTGACCGTTCAAAGGGCGATTATAGACTCAGCACTTGTTAACTCCGTTCAATAGATTAATTCCAGGTCAAAGTAAATAGAAGTTTTTCTAAAGCGCAATTTTCAATTTCCAATGCCGGGAAGTGAGACCGTTCGAAAAAATGTTTTTGAGGAAAAGAGACGTGTATTTTTTTTAACATCCTTTTCAGCAGTGTGTTCAGCACTGTGGAGGAGGATTGAGGATGGAGTGAAAAGAACAGATTTGACAGAAAGTAATGAGGGTTTTTCTGAAAAGTGAAAGGGGAAGTGATTACTGGTAAAATATTTTTTAAACACTCTCTTTTGGGAAGTTGACACGCAGGTGAGGTTCTATTAAATTATAGACCTGAACGTGGCCCCATCGTCTAATGGCTAGGACACCGCTCTTTCAAGGCGGCGGCGGGGGTTCGAATCCCCCTGGGGCCACTTTAAAATTTACCCCTCCAGTTTCTGAATATTTATTCCAATCACTGTATTTATTCACACCTTTTCATTGACAGTTGGCAACTTATTTCATTAAAATCTTGAAAAATCAATAACTTGGAGGTTTGAAGTGGCACAGGTTATAGATCATGATGTTTTGGTACTTGGAAGTGGTATAGCTGGGCTAAGAGCTGCCCTGGAGGTTTTGCGCGTCTCCAAGGGCAAAGTTAATGTTGGAATTGTGACCAAGGTCCAGCTAATGAGATCCCACTCCGTATGTGCCGAAGGAGGCACAGCCGCTGTTTTACGACCCGAGGAGGGTGACAGCTACGAATTGCACGCATGGGATACGGTTAAAGGCAGTGATTTCCTTGCCGACCAGGATGCGGTATTCAAGTTTGTAGAAACCATGCCAGAGGAAATCCTTCTTTATGACCATTGGGGAATCCCCTGGTCGAGACGACCTGATGGCAAAATAAATCAGAGGCCTTTCGGTGGACATTCATTCCCAAGAGCAGTTTTTGCCGCTGATAAGACCGGGTTTTTTGAGATGCAGACCCTATACGATACCCTGCAGAAATGGGACAACTGGTCAAGGTACGATGAGTTTTTTGTAACAAAAGTTTTCATTAAAGATGGTAAGTTTGTAGGTTTTACTGGTTTCGATGCCTCGACCGGTGAGTTCTATTTCTTCAGAGGAAAAGCCTTGATATTTGCAACCGGTGGTACAGGTAGAATCTATACATTTACGACGTTTTCCCATACAGTCACAGGAGACGGCCTGGCAATGGCTTATAGAGCCGGTCTTCCACTCAAAGATATGGAGTTTATTCAGTTCCATCCAACAGGTCTTGTTCCCAGTGGAATTCTTCTATCAGAGGCTGCAAGAGGCGAAGGTGGTTACCTTTTGAACAAATACGGTGAACGTTTTATGGCTAAATATGCACCCGGGATGATGGAGCTTGCTCCGAGAGACATCGTTTCCCGCTCAATGTACACAGAGATCCTTGAAGGCAGGGGAGTAAAGGGTCCTTATGGACTTGATTACGTTTTTCTCGATCTTAGACATCTGGGAGCAAGGAGAATAAACGAAAGACTTCACCTGATCCGCGAAGTAACCATGAGATATATTGGCGTTGATCCGATAGAAGAGCCTATACCGGTTAGACCGGTGGCCCACTATCTCATGGGAGGAATTCACGTTGATATAAATGGTAAGAGTCCGAATCATCCGAATATATGGGCAGCTGGTGAAAATGCCTGTGTATCCATTCATGGTGCTAATAGACTTGGTACAAACTCAACTGCAGAATGTAGTGCTTATGGTAAATTTACAGGCGCAGCAGCAGCCAAATATGTTCTCACCGAAGAGGGCAAAACCTTCCCTGAAGTTCCAAAGAGCGATGTTGATGAAGAAGAGAAGTTTGTAATGGAATATATGAGAGGAAAGAAGGGGAAAGAGAATTTATACACGATCAGAAAAGAGCTCCGTCAGACTATGGATAAATATGTATACATATTCCGTGACGAGGAAGGTTTAAAGAAAGCAATCGATAAAATTAAAGAGTTAAAGGAAAGGTACAAGGACATAAGTATTGAGGATACAAGCAGAGTTTATAATTCACAACTTATCAATGCTCTTGAACTCAGAAATATGCTTGATGTGGCTGAGGTTGTTGCTGTTTCGGCGTATCACCGTAAGGAGTCCAGGGGTGCCCACGCGAGAAGGGACTTCCCTAAGAGAGATGACGAGAATTTCCTGAAACATACACTTGCCTATTACACTGAGAAAGGACCCAAACTTGATTACATTCCGGTAAAGATAATTGCCTGGAAACCTGTTGAGAGAAAATATTAGGAGGTTTTTTACATGGCAGTTAAAAAAGCAAGACCAAATAGGATTGGTATTAAAGGCTGGTGGAGTGGAGGAAAGTATGGCGTTGAGAAAACCGCCTATTTTCTCCACAGATTGTCCGGCCTTATTCTGATTATCTACCTCATTGCTCACATAATCCATGGTGGGCCTTGGGGCGCATGGTGGGAATTGATAGTTGTTGCAGCTTTTATTTACCATGCGATGAACGGAGTTAGACTGGTTATTACAGAACTTGGTTTCGGTGTTGGCAAGCCTACACTCCCGTCATTCCCGTATGTAGCAGAAAGCTTGCACAAAACTCGTCCTCTTTACTGGATTTTGATGGTTTTCAGTGCAATTTATTTTATTCTTGCAATTGTTGGTTTTGCTAAGGGAGGTTGAAAATGAAAGAGTCGATTCTCTGGCTTTTCCAGATTGTAACTGCAATTTTAATATTCTTTTTACTCGGTTTGCACATATCCGCCCAGCATCTTGGCGGATTTGGGTCGTTTCCTGATCTTGCTGAGTTTACGTACAAAGCCCTCTTGTTTGTAGCTCTATATCACGGATTGTTCGGACTGCGCTCAATACTTCTTGAAGTCGGAATGGGTCGTGGAGCTGAGAGATTCGTCTCCTGGATCCTCTTCCTCGGTGGCCTGGTTTTCTTTATCTACTATGGTATTGTTGCTGCATAGGAGGATATGACAAATGACAGAAGAGAGAAAAGAAATTCAAATTGCCGAAGTTTTAAGTGACGAGATAGTTAAGACGGTCAAATTTAAAATTAAGAAATTTGATCCAGAAAAGGATAAAAGCCCCCACTTTAGCGAATACAATGTCCCGGTCTACCGTGGCATGACCGTGCTTGATGGTCTCCTTTATGTAAAGGAAGATGTTGATGGAACTATAAATTTCCGTTATTCCTGCAGAATGGGTATCTGTGGTTCCTGTGGGATGTTTATTAATGGAAAACCACGGATGGCATGTATGACCCAGATCCTTGAGCTTAATTCCGATGTAATTGAAATTGAGCCTCTACCGAACTATGATAACATACGTGATCTTGTTCCTGATTCTACTCCACTGTTTGAGAAGCATAAGAAAATCAAACCTTATCTGATAAGAGAAGACACTAAGGAGCAGGAGAATCCAATTGGTGAATATTATCAAACCCCGGAGGAACATGAGTATTATTCGCAGTTTTCATTCTGTATCAAGTGTGGACTTTGTTATGCTGCCTGTCCATCAGTTGCATCAGATCCGGAGTATCTTGGACCACAGGCTCTGACACAAGCGTACAGGTATTCAGTTGATACACGTGATGAAGGATTTGTTGAAAGGGTTATGGTAGTGGACGATCCTCATGGATGCTGGAGATGTCACTATGCAGGAGCATGTTCTGAGGTCTGCCCGAAGGGAGTGGATCCAGCAAAGGCTATTCAGCTTCTTAAAGGATTGATTCTCAAATACAGACTTGGTCTCAAGAAGAAGAGACGTGGGGCTGGTGTGATACCAGCACACCCGAGACCAAATATAAAGAAAGCTCCTAAGAGAACTGTGCCACAAGAGAATTAGAATTGTAATGGGTGGGCGGGCGGCCTCCGGCCGCCCGCCCACCTTATACTTAAATACTTTTTTGAAAGGTATTTGAAAACGTATTAAAAATTTCCAAATATAATTAATTACCTGAATAAAAAAATCTCGAAAAGGAGTTAAAAGTATGGAAACTATTGTAAGAGCTATAAAGGCGGAGGATTCGGTATATTCCAAACTCGCGAAATCATTATTTTTTGCAGCAATAACCGGTGCCCTCGCGCAGATAAGGATTTATCTCCCGTGGACCCCGATACCTATCACCGGCTCAACACTGGGAGTGGTCTTATCAGGTATATTTCTTGGTCAATGGGCTATTTTAAGTGTTGGTATCTATATATTCCTTGGCGCAGTTGGATTACCATGGTTTGCAGGCTGGAAGGGTGGATTTGCCACTATCATTGGGCCAACAGGCGGATATCTCCTTGGGTTTATGCTTGCTGCATGGTTTATTGGAAAAGTTTATCAAAATGTAAAATTCAATAGAAGATTCGAATATATTTTGTTCGCCCATGTGGTTCTTATCTACATTCCGGGGATCCTGGGACTCATTTTATGGTACAAAATAACACATAACGCTGTTCCCGGAATCTGGAAAACCTCGATAATGGGAATATTACCTTTTATTCCTGGAGATACACTAAAGTCACTTGTTCTTGCATTGATTCCTTCAAGAAAATAGAAAGGGGGAAAGGTAGTCGTCAATCCCTTTCTTCTCTAATAATTGATTTTATTGGACAGGAGATTTTTCGGAAACTGAACAATTAGGGATAAAATTTTTGGGGAGTTATATATAATCTTGTAAATTCGGGGATCGACTACATAAAACTGAAATGAATCCAATCTCTATTGTAGGGTGGTAATGTGTAGTTTAAAATTTAACAATGAGTTTTGTCCTGATTCTTTTATCTTTTAGTATAACATGGCAAACCTATTTCAATTCCGAGATGATCAATGCTCATGTAGAAATAGGTGACACAATCTTCCTTGGCACAAATGGGGGAGTATTGAAAACCATCATGGGAGACAGCATAGACATTCTTTTTAGGTATACAAATCTGCAGGGATTGAAAGAGCCAGTGATAAACTCCATGGCGGCTGATTCGCGCGGAAATATATGGGCTTGTAGTGATCATTTTGTTTACTTCAAAAAGTCAGGAGTAGATTTTTTTGAGGAGTATCCAAATGTTGTAACTAATGGTGACAGTTTAATCTCAATAGTTGTAAGAGATGATAAAGTTTTCATTGGATCAGCAACAGGTATAAGGGTAATATTGACAAATGGGACACCTGACATATTTGATGACGATATTGTTCAAGGTTATGCTGGTCATCAATTACCCATAACAAGCGATACGATCCTTATTATGCGAATTTTTGATGACACGCTTTATTTTAGCACACCGAATGAAATATGTTTTGGACCTGTAAATAGTTTTCCTGGAGAACTTGTTCGTATACCATCTGATAGTCTTCCAGGTGTTAATGGTCAGAAAAAAAGAGTGATAGATTTTTATAAAGGGCCAGATGTGTTTGCAATTCTCACAAAAAATGGCGTTCTCTATAGAGACAGGAATGCAAACTGGAGGCAGATTCAAAACGTTGAATATAATGGCCACATTTATTGGTTTTGTGGGTACCATTCCTTAACAGGTTATGGAAACGAGGTCCTTGTCGGTCTTTCCTGTTTCCTCGATTCACAAAATAATCCTTTGAGGAAACTTGGGATGGTAAATATTGATTTAAATGGCAATGTGAATATTCTTTCTCCTGATTCTATTAGATGCATTCCGGCCGCTCACGTAACTCATATTGTACCTGTGAGTCAGAATTTCTTTATCATTGGTACAGTGTGTAATCATACAGATAATCTCTATCTTAGTGAGAGAAAAACAGGTGGATATACATTTATTTTTAATAACGGAACATGGAAAGTGCAGAGACTTGGTGAGATCGAACACAATTACATCTCTGGTGTAAAAAGAACTTCAGATGGAAAAATTTATTTCTTCACATCATATCCACATGTTGCCAATTATTCTTCGAGGTTGTTTGTCTTTGATGGCAAAAGATTCGAAACTGTAGGTAATTTTAATCATGAAAATAACGACCCAACAGGGACATTGGATTTAATCACAGATATAGAGGTTGATAGAACAGGGAAACTCTGGATTTCTACGAATCACAACGGTATTTTCAGATTGAATGGAGACAGCCTCGACATTCATCTATTTCCTTCAGAATTCGTTAAAACAATCGGATTTACAGTTGATAACCGACTAATTTATACCACGAATTCCGGGACATTTCTGCATAACCGTAGTGGTGAAGTAAAAATTAGCTCGTTAACAGATGTTTATTCAATTTCAACAGATATCCGTGGTCACTTATGGCTCGGAGATATATCTAATGGATTCGAGGTCCTCGACAGAGATTTTCAATTGCTTTTTTCTTCGGCCAATTATTATTTTCTTCCCTCACAGTCCGTAAGAAGTATAATACACATGGGGACTTACCATTTAATTGGTACGGATAATGGAATCATCATTCTCAATGGCAGAAAAGTTGATAGAATTATACTCTCTGATGTTGTCGTGAGAAGTCTTGCGCTGGACCCTTATGGAAACTTATGGGCACTAACTGAAAGTGGATTATACGTTATCAACACAACAGATTGGGCAGTCCTGTATTTTTTCTCGCCTCTGAATAGCGGCCTGCCGTCAGATACGCGGGACGTTGGTCCGAATAGTTTTTATTATAAATTAATCAGAAATGATATAGCAGTAGACCCTCCGAGACATTCAATATGGGTTGGAACTACAGATGGACTTGCGAGGTTGAATTTAAATATTTTCTGGAATTTCACAGAGAGTGGCTCTCAACCAATTGTCTTTCCTTCACCGGTTAGAACCGGGGACAGATATATCACGGTTTCAGGTTTACGGGACCCTGGAGACATTTACATCTATGGTATGGATGGTTCAAGGGAAAAAGTTGATTATATAATTGGTGAGGGATTTGTGAGAATTGACGTGAGTAGATTTGCTCCAGGAACATATTTCATCCTTGTGGATGGTAAAAGATTAAAATTTTCTGTGATTAAATAGGAGGCGAATTAAAATGGGTGAAAAGAAAAATTATAAAATCCTATTTGTTGAGGATGAGAAAAATTTATTACTTCTTTACAGGAAAGAATTTGAGAAGGAACATTATGAAATTCTAACAGCTACAAGTGCTGAAGAGGGGTTAAAAATACTTGATGAAAATCCGGATATTGACGTGGTTGTACTCGATATCAAAATGAAAGGTATGTCGGGTCTTGAAGCGCTTGCTAAGATTGCAAGGTCAAGAAAAGACGTCGGCTTGATAATAGCGACTGCATATTCTTCATTTCAGGAAGATTTTACATCCTGGCTTGCTGATGCTTATATTGTAAAATCTCCAGATTTCATTTCCGAGTTGAAAAGAGAGGTTAAAAGAGTGTTAAAGGAGAAGAAAAAGTGAAGGCAATAATTCTTGCAGGAGGATTCGGAACGAGGATTAAGCCACTAACAGTAAATACACCTAAGCCTATGCTCCCCCTCGTAAATCGGCCAATTCTTGTACATGTGATTGACCTCCTGAAGAGACATGGAATAGACGAAGTAATGATGCTTCTATACTACTATCCAGACGTAATAAAAAATTATTTCGGAGATGGAACTGACTTTGATATTAAAGTTGAATATTTCACTCCTGACCGTGATTACGGTACTGCTGGTGCTGTTAGATTTGCGAAGGACTTTGTTGGAAGTGACAGAACGATAATCATCAGTGGAGATTTGTTGACAGACTTTGACCTTGGAAGTCTAATTAAAGATCACATATCCCGAAAGGCTGAGGCCACAATAGGGTTGACAAGAGTTAGTAATCCCTTGCAATTTGGAATTGTTATCACTGATAAAAATGGGAAGATATTAAAGTTTCTGGAGAAACCCACCTGGGGAGAAGTTTTTTCTGATACTATAAACACGGGCATTTACGTATTTGAGCCTCAGGTTTTTAATTATATTCCAGAGGACCAAGAGTATGACTTTTCGAAAGACCTATTCCCCTGGATGCTTGAGAATGGCAAGCCCCTTTTTGGGTCTATACTTACGGGATATTGGAGAGATATCGGGGATACTGATTCATACAGATATGCACACTATGATGTGTTTGAGGGGAAGGTTCAAATTGAAGTTCCTGGCAAAAAGCTCAATCTAATTGGTAGAGATGTTAGAATTGGTGACGAAGTTTCCATCTGTGAAAACGTGAAATTTAAGGGAACTGTTGTGCTTGGTAACAACACTCGCATTAAGGATAATGTTAGCCTTTCGAATGTTTCCATCGGGAACAATTGTACCATAGGTGAGAATGTGGTCATAGAGAATTCTATCATCTGGGACAATGTTTATATTGATGAAGGAGCTATTATCAAAGGTGCCGTTATAGGAAATAGTGTAAGAATCTCAAAAGGGGTGAGAATTGACGAGGGCGCGGTTGTAGCCGATGAGACAACTGTTGGGAAAGGCGCTATTATCAAGGAAGGTGTGAAAATCTGGCCCAGGAAGATTGTGGAGGAGGGAGCTGTTGTATCTTCAAATCTTGTTTGGGGTGAGAAGTGGAGAAAGAGTCTTTTTGAAGGGGCCAAAGTAATAGGATTGACAAATATTGAGATAACTCCTGAGTTTGCAGCCAAGCTTGGAGCAGCTTATGGCTCTATACTTCCCAAAAACGAGTATGTACTCATGGGGCGAGATTCACACCCTGCCTCAAGAATGCTTAGACGTGCTTTTATGGGAGGACTCGCTTCAACGGGTGTACACGTTAGAGATGCGCAGATGACCCCTATTCCGGTTTTTAGCTACAAAATCCAGTCCGTAGGAGAAATTGGTGGCGTATTCTTCAGACAGTCACAGGACGATCCTCCCTCCACTGAGATTATTTTCTTCGATAAAAATGGGATGGAAATTCCACCTGGAACAGCAAAATCAATTGAAAGGATTTTTTTCAGGGAAGACTTCAGGCGTGTACACTATAATGAAAGTGGTGTGATTCATACTCTCTCAAGGATTTTTGATTATTACCGGGAAGCTTATGTAAATCAGTTAAATACTAAACAAATAAGGAGCCGCGGCTTTAAACTCGTGATAGATTTTTCTCATGGATCTGTATCACAGTTTTTCCCGGATATCCTTAATGACATTGGGGTAGACTTCATCGGTCTTAACGCATATATTGACACAACCAGATTGGCGAAGCCGGAAAATGAGGTCAATAGACATCTTGAACAGCTTTCTACAATCTTGAAATCATTAAAGGTAAATCTTGGATTCTATCTTTTCCCATCTGGAACTAAGTTGATTCTGGTAGATGAAGGTGGCAGGATACATAGGGATCTTGACCTGCTTGTTCTTCTTGCATGGTTATTTATAAAGAATTACAAAAATTCTAAGATAGCTGTCCCCAACTATGCTCCAATGGTAATTGAAGAATTTGCGAAAAAGAACCGCGTTAAGCTTGACAGAATCTCCAGCAGTCCGAGGGAAATGTTTGAATATGCACACAAAGAAAATGCAAAACTTGTTGGTTCTGGAGAGGGCGAATTCATCTTGCCAGATTTTCACTACGCACCTGATGCTATGTTCGTAATTGGTAAAATCCTTGAATTACTCTCGAAGGATACCACAACTATAGCTGAAATTTATGATGAAATTCCAAAAACTGAACTTTTAATTGAAAAATTTTCGTGTCCTGTGGATCTCAAGGGTACGGTCATGAGAATGATGAGTGAAGTTGCAAGGTACGAGAAAGCTTCATTACTTGATGGTGTGAAAATTTTCTATGAGAATAGCTGGGTAATGCTTAGACCTGATCCATACAAACCTTACATTTACCTGTATGTAGAAGCAGACACACCAGAGAGAGCACGTGCATTGATGAACGATTACAAAGAGAAAGTTCTTACTTGGATCAAAATAGGTAAAAGTGAGAGAGAATGACCAATAATATTCAGGAAATCGAAAAAGGACTGTACTGGATAGGAGAAACGGTAGCTGGAGTAACTATTAAAAATGCGTTCCTTTTGATGGAGAATGATGAAGGAATTTTATTTGATCCTGGTTTTTTTCACAGGAGTATCATCAATACTATAGCCAGAAGATGGCCAGATTTAAGATTGAACTACATCGTTTATCCTACGTTAAATTTTGAGCATTATCCGCTTATCTGGGAACTTTCCCATAGTGATTTCACGAGAAGATCAGAAATCATTATTCATGAAATACATAAGAAATTTCTGGAGCCATTGAAACTTGGCGATAAATTGCTTTTTGTGACAGATCATCTAATAAGAGTCGGAACATGCAATATTCGATTTATACCCGTTGAAGTTATAAACTTCCCTGGAACCTTATTTACCTACCTTGAAAGGTACAAAACACTTTTAACTGGACCCATTTTTGGCTCTCTCTTCGAAAAAAGGGTAAAAAAAATTTATGCTGATGATCCGCAATATTTCCATTTTGTAAAAAGTTTCCATCATGGATATCATATCACAGCAAGGTATATTGCAAAACCGATAGATCTTGTCAAAAAATTGCGACCTGAAATTATTGGACCTTCTACTGGTCTACTTTTCAGGGGAAAAATTATAGATGATCTTATAAACTTTCTGGCCTTAAATTCAGAGATTGAAGAGACTTTTTATGAAGAGCTTGCAGATGATGTAATGGAAATTATCACGACTTCCCTTAATATCAGTGATGCATTACCTAAAATTAGAGATTTAGTTGCAAAAAAAACGATTATAAACGATCTTGCAATTTTAACCATCAATAGTCCATTTACACTTTTTCTCTCCAGGACAAAAGAAAGGGTGAAGTTGGATAAGACCCGCGAGATTCATAATGTAGCTAAAGAATTAGGAGAAATAATCAATAGAAGTTCTGTCTTTGAATTCAAACTTTCTATCCTGTCAAAATATCTGGAGCCTGGAAGGTATTATATTTTACCATTAAAAATCCAGCAGGGACCAAAGAGTGCATTAATCATATCTCTTGGAGGGGAACTTGATGAAGAACTCAAGGGCTTTTTATACAAGATTTTGCCAGCAATTTCAGCAGCAGTTGAGAGAGAAAACATTTATGAAAGGTTGAAACTCGAAATAGAAAGATACAAAGACCAGATCTGGATTGATAGTTTGACAGGATTATACAATAAAAATTATCTGCTGAAAGAGGCAGGAAAAATTTTTGCATCTTATGAGAGATATGGAAGCCACTTTTCCCTCGTTATGTTTGACATAGACGATTTTAAGAAAATTAATGATACCTTTGGGCATCTTGTTGGGGATGTGGTTCTCGAGGATTTTGGGGAGATTTTAAAAGAAAATTCAAGGAAAACTGATGTCCCTATCAGGTTTGGCGGCGAAGAATTTCTCGTCATTTTACCACACACCAGTTCACGAGGAGCATTCACATTTGCTGAGAAAATTAGGAATATTGTTAAAAATAAAAAGTTTAGAACGAAGGATGACGAATTTAGTGTGACTGTCAGCGCAGGGGTATCTGGGACAGATATAGTTGCAAATATTAAGAATTTTGATGAGCTTGTAAAATATGCTGATATAGCTCTTTACGAAGCCAAAAGGAAAGGAAAAGATCAGACTGTCATTTATGAGAAATGAAAAGAGCCTTACTTTTTGACATTGATGGTACACTTATACTTTCTGGTGGTGCTGGTGCAAGAGCACTGGACAAAGCATTTAAGTACATTTACGGAATCGAGCGTGCTATGAAAGATATTCATCCTCACGGTAAAACCGACCCTGAGATAGTTAGAGAAATATTCAGGAGAAAACTCTACCGTGAGCCTTCGAGAGAAGAGGTTTCCCAAGCACTCTATTTCTATGTATATTTTTTGAGAGAGGAAGTACAGAGTTCGTTAAAATTCCGTGTTCTCCCGGGTGTAAAAGAATTGCTCAACATATTGAAGAGTGATCCAGAATTTTTGAATGGACTTGCCACAGGTAATGTTAGATCAGGAGCCAGGGTTAAGCTGAGTCGACCGGGGTTGTGGAGTTGCTTTTCATTCGGGGGATTCGGCTCAGACTCTGAAAATAGAACAGAAATACTTAAAAAGGCCGTTGAGAGAGCAAAATCTTTATCTAAGAATGCCATCCGACCAATAGTAATAGGTGATACACCCAGGGACATTTTTGCAGCCCACTCTGCCGGTATTCCTGTACTTGCAGTTGCCACCTCTATGTATACAACAAATGATTTGAAAAAAGCAGGAGCAGACTTCATTCTTTCAAACCTTTCCGACATAGAGAAAACCCTTGAAATACTGCGAAATTACTAAATTGTCAATAGATTCGCGAGGGGGTTTGAAAAAAATTCCTTTGGGGTAAAAGGGGTATATAATTTTTTTACTTCCTCTCCCCAGAGAGTTTGGTACTGAGGGGGAAGAGACTTACCTTCCCTCTCCCCCCAAGATACGTCAGCACTGTATGAGGGACATTTATCATCTCCTCCCCCACAAAGCTCTATGGAGATGTGGTTATTTGGTCCATTTCATTCAAAGTGGGGAAATACTCAAGAGTTGAATATTTATAAATCA
>CAYNMM010000037.1:0-3251 GCA_964398355.1 uncultured bacterium | reverse complement strand
GCGACTTCTATCCTGACACAGGGGGTATTTCTTCTGACATCAAGACATTTCCTTTCACAAAGAATCGGTTGATATATGCCAAGTTTGACTATCGTCTATCTTGTTCAAAAATTCCACTACTTCCTATCACCATTTTACAATCTTCGTTGATTTTGCTTGCGGGGACGAAACAGATAGGAGGAGATATCAATTTCCACTTATTTTCTTTGGTTAATCTATAAGCGCTCAAAGGTTCAATTTCTCCTGAAATGTATGAAGAATTTACAGCAAGAGCATGCGCTGTGATACAATCTCCTTTTTTAAACTTAAGGACTACTTCTTCACCGTTTTCAAAATCTATCTCACCAAGAGCTTTCGCACTCTCAAGCTTTTTAAGACTGGGGCATTTTACACGGCGTTTTACACGTCCCCAGTCATAAGCACGCTCACCACCAAGTTGGAGGGTGTCAAAAACATTTTGCAATAGAATATCTTTCGAGTTTATTGTGATCTTTATTCCCCCGCCTCCGTCTTTAGAATGGATATCCTCTTTAATCCATAAATCACCTATGAAATAGACCTGATCACCTTTCCTCGTCTTTGGACCAATGAATTCTACTTCGTGGAGCTGACCTTCTTCTGTGGATTTTCTGTCATAGTCAATAGGCTGTCCCATGTAGCCGAATTTTAAAAGGTAATCAAAATCGTCATGTTCCCATGGAAAGTACGGACTTTCGCCATCAAGTGAGGGCCAAAGATACCCGAAGCGGAGGTTTTGATTGAGAACTTCTCCCACTATCTCATATTTATTCGCGTCTCCGTTGAAATAGTCCCTTGTAATCCTGGCAGTTAGAGCACCCCAGAGAGTTCTGCTGGGCACGTATTCACGGGTTTCCATCAGGTTGCGATACTTGCGTTTGCCGATGTGGAGAGGTGTAAGGAGCTTAAGAACAACTCGATAATGAACAAAACTCATAAACTTTCTCCCTTATTTTCAGCGGCTTTGGCATGAAATCTTACATAAATGAGGGTCTTTTCATAAAGGTTTCGAACAAGCAAAAGTTTGTCTAAATCCCCAGTCAAATCAGCAAATTCCTCAAGCATCTTGGATTTTGAAGAGTTAATTTGTGAAAAGCTCTTTTCAGGTTCGCAGAGAAAATTATTAAAATTGATATTTTTAATAAGTTCTTGGGGACTCCTTATTTCCCACAACCATGAAAGGATTTGAGTTGCACATCTTTCTTCGGGAGACATACCTTTTTCGTCAGATTTTGAACCGCTTCGGCTGAAAAGAAAAAGAGCCATGGCATAAACACCTTGTGACTGAAGAATGCCTAAAGATTTTGTAGTCAGATTTTCAAGGTCAGAAGGAGCAACCTTTTTGTTGTTTTTTACCGTCTCTCCTATAACGCCTGCTATTTTCTGTGAAACTTTTGAAGCGATATAATCAAGATTAGGAACTTTCATTTTTATTCTCCTTACATTCGACTTTATTATCAGAGCTCAACTTCAAGCAGAAAATAGTTTTAATTCTTCCAAACCCTCTCGTTCCCATACCACCGATGCCAAGATGTTCCGCCCATTCGAGACCAAGATTAATAATGTCAATGGGATGATTCCATGCTATGCCGTTCTCCATTACATCTTTTAAGGCTTTGAAACCGTTTTTAACTTTTTCCCAATAATTTTTCTTTGAATCCTCATATTTTTTTACAGATTCTTCATCCTTTTTTTCTGGCTCTTGAGGGCGATTGCCTACGTATCCTATCTGTCTAAGCATCTGTTCAATCTTGGTCTCAGTATCTTCCTGAAATTCTTCTGGCAAGGTTTCGCTTTTGATTCTTTCGTAATAGTTTGTCCACAATTTTTTTGTTGGAAATACATTCCTAAAATCATCTACAATCACATCAAACCACAGGAAAGTTGCTCTTGGAATAGCTTCATAGGTAAATAGGGCTCCCTCTTCTACTGCACCGGTTTCAGGATTTATCGCTACCGAAGTGCGAACCTCAAGATTACTGTTGACTATCTGAGAGAAAACTTTTGGATGGACAATTACAATTCGGTTTTTGACGGTCTGCCATTCTTTTATATCGTTACCACTAACTTTATCATTCAGTTTTTCGGGAAGGTTAACATCAACTTTTCCAGCTACATTTAGCATTAGCCATCCCAGATTAATGGGGTCATTTCTATCCCATGTCAGAAAAGCTTTTTCCGTTTCATCTTTTTGTGTCTCCTGATGCTTGTTATTCTTATCCTTAACTTTAAAGTTAAAGTCTGTCTCCTTCAATATTTCTCTCGTACTTACCCACACAGGACCGACCATTGAGTAAACTGGAAAGAGAAGGATTCTGGCATCAGTGATTGACACGACGCCGGAGAATGAATCTGAACCACCCTGAATTGAGCCGAATGTATAGCAGATCGGGCAGGTGGGACGTCCACAATGTTTCCCTACCTCTTTGGAACCCTGCCCCGCACACTGAGACTTGCCGTATCTCCTCGCCGAATAAGCCCTTATCGCGCCGTGTAAGGCTGTGCCCGGTATTTTGGGCAGATTTGTTCCAGGCTCCCTGACAATGGTGTTGTCCACACGCCCCAGTCTCATGCCCCCTGTGCCAATGTGAACCGGATCGGTGGTTATTATCAGATAACGAAATGTGTTGAAACTCATGTCTTCCTCCTGCTGGATTTACTCTCCTTCTGGTTTTTCTTTCATTACATGATGAAAAAGATAAATGGCGTCGGCAAAGTAGCCCCGAACGGCCATATCGGTGAGCCACTCTATTTCGTCTTTTTCAAGCTTGCCCCATTGCCATTCAGCATTAATAAAAAGATTTCTACAAAATCCTTCAAAGTTTTCGTCTTTGAGTGAGTATTCAATATTTTCATACCATTCCTCTCTTTTTGACTCTATAAGATTGCGAATAGTAAAAATTTGAGCTGAACTCAGGCGAGATTTTCCGTTCTGAGTATCTTTGGCGATAAATTTCCAGATATCTTCAAGGATTTCCAGTTCGTCCAGAAGATAGGGTTTTGCCAATGAATTTTTGCGTTTGCCATCATTATCATAGGCAATTTCAAACCTTCTGGCGTTGTAATCGAGGAATTCGAAGTCAAAAGTGGCAGGTATGAAATAGATTTTGTCATCTTTTTTAAGTTCACCAGCATGGACAAGCCATGAATGTTTCGATTGCCATGGATTTTCTGCTTTGTAATACCGATTGCAGTTTGTAGGCTCAGTTGGTGATGCGATAAAGACATAAGGA
>CAYNMM010000036.1:0-3885 GCA_964398355.1 uncultured bacterium | reverse complement strand
ACATAGAGTAATTTCTCATTAATCAATTCATTGAGAATTTTTTTCTTTAGTTCCTGATCCGAAATATTTGGTGGAAACTGCATTCTGTAGAATGCAAAGGCTTGATCAAGGTCTGATTGAAGTATAACTTCACCGTCAACTTTCGCAATAACTTTATCAACGAGCTTTTTCTGCTGTGCCGAAGCAATGATTGGGATAAGGAAGATGAAAAGTGCGAGTTTTCTCATTGTACATTCCTCCTGATGATTTTTATTTCGTATTTACTCTTGAGAGTTCTGTAAAGAGAGTCCTCCATTTCCTCTCTCTTAACACGTTTAAGAGTCTCAAATAAAATTTTCTTTTCCTCCGCAGTGAGGTTGGATTTTCTGTACCTCAGAATTTTAGCAATACCATAAGAGCCGTTAAGTTTCACGACGTCGGTGGCTTTCCCTATAGGTGTCGCCTTAATTTGATCTGCCAGTACATCGGGAATTTGTAATAAGATGAGTCCGAGATTCTGACCTTCATTATAACTTACTGTCACGTCAGGGTCTCCCTGGTATTTACGCAATTTTCTATCAAAGTTTCTGTAGGTGACGTAGCGCATATCCCTTTTGATTTTGGGAATTAAAGTACTGTCAGTGAAGAAAACGAGCAGTATATCCACCCTTTTGTTGAGATAATCCTTATTCTTTGTGATATAGTTTTTCAATATACTTTCATCCATCGGTGCGCTAAGTAACTTATTTGAGAGGTAAGTCTGAGCGAGAAGAGCTCTCTTATACCAATAAAGTTTTGCCCTAACTTCAGGGAGGGTATCAAGACCCTCTTCCATAGCGGCCTTGTAGAAAACGAGAGTTTTTATGAGCTGATCAATAAGCTCTTCTTTTTGCTTTTGATTCATAAGATAGCCTGGAATCTCGGGAAGCTGAGACTTTAACACCAGATCTGTTATTACCTCACCGTCTACAATAGCTACTGTGTCTCCGGGAACGGATTCTTTCCGGGATGAACTTTCTTCCCCGGGACTACATGCGGTTATAAGAAAAGTGAGAATTATCGGGAAAATTAATTTTTTCATTCTTCACTGCCTCCAGATATTTTCTGATTTTTTTCTCAAGGAAGTTATTGGAGTATAAACTTTTTTTACCGTCCTTTACAAGCTGGACATCGTGATCATTTACCACAATTTTATGGTAACCTTCCTTTGCGGCCCACACTTTTATTTTAGCCACGAAAATAACTTTTTTCACATCCTCAGGGAATCTACCGAATCTATCTCTCATTTCCTCTTCCACTTCCAGTATTTCGGAGAAACTCTTTGCCTTCATCAATCTTCTGTAAAATGCAATCCTAACCATCGGGTCTCGAATGTAATCTTCCGGTATCAGCAGAGTCGTGTTCACAATTATTTCTGGTTCAACCGGGATTTCCTCACCCTTTATTCTTGCAATAGCTTCCTCAAGCAGTTTGAAATATAACTCGTACCCTATGGCATTAGCGTGTCCGTGCTGCTCCTTGCCAAGCAGGTTGCCGGCTCCTCTTATTTCAAGGTCAGCAAGAGCAATTTTCAGGCCCGAACCAAGATGGTGAAATCTTGCAATAGCCTTTAGACGCTCTTTTGCCTTCTGTCCAATATTCTTTGGTGTGAGGAAATAGGCAAATGCTTTTCTTTCGCTCCTCCCTACACGCCCCCTCAACTGGTGAAGCTCTGCCAGTCCAAAGAGGTGTGCACTTTCCACAATCAATGTGTTCGCATTCGGAAAATCGATGCCCGATTCGATTATTGAAGTTGAAACGAGAATGTCTATTTCTCTATTCATAAACTTGATAAAAATGTCTTCCAGCTTATCTTTTTTCATCTTACCGTGAGCGTATTCGACTCTAAGTGTCGGAAACATCTTCTGGAGTTTTTCTGCTCGTTCTTTTATCCCCCTTATTCGGTTGAAAAGGTAGAATACCTGCCCACCACGGGATGCTTCTCGTGATATAGCCTCAAAAACGATATCATCTGAATAATTTGCAACAATGGTTTCAACGGCTTCTCTACCCTGTGGTGGCGTTAGTATGTAAGAAATGTCATAGATATTCCCCAGCGCAGCGTAAAGTGTTCGCGGAATCGGGGTCGCGGTCATTCTCAAAGTGTCCACCTCTGGGTACTGTCTGTAAATTTTTTCCTTCTGAAGAACACCAAATCTGTGCTCCTCGTCGATTATAAGGAGTCCGAGGTTCTTAAAAGTGACATCAGGCTGAAGCAATCTGTGTGTTCCAATGATTACGTCGATTTTTCCTTCTGACAGATTTGCAAGAATCTTTTTTATCTCCTTTGTAGACCTCAATCTTGAAAGCATTTCTACATGAATCTGGAATCTCTCCAATCTTTCTCGAAAAGTTTTGTAGTGCTGAAGTGCAAGTACAGTGGTCGGAACAAGTACTGCTACCTGTTTGCCATTTATTACTGCCTTAAAAGTGGCCCTGAGGGCTACTTCAGTTTTACCAAAGCCGACCTCACCGACGATCAATCTGTCCATTACCTTTTCTGATTCCATATCTCTTTTCACTTCCTCAACTGCTCTTCTCTGGTCCTCAGTCTCTTCGAATGGAAAGGTTAACTCAAATTCTCTCTCCCACACCGTATCGGGTTTAAATTTGAATCCACGTCGGGCCTTTCGACGAGCATAAATTTTTATCAACTCCTCGGCATATCGGAATGCTGAAGCAATTGCCCGTGCTTTCCTGGCAGCCCACTGACCACCTGAAATTGAAGAAAGAGCCGGCTCAAAGTCTTCTCTGTCGCCAACGAATCTTTGAATCCTTTCAAGATTGTAGGTGGGGACAAGGATCTCGCCATCCTTATATTCAATGAAAAGGCACTCGTATTTTATCCCCTGGTGCTCAAGGGTACGTAAACCCCGAAATCGGCCTATTCCATAGTCTTCATGGACAACATAATCACCAATCCTCAGCAAGTTATAATCCTCAATTCTTTCGCCGGTGGTAAAAACCTTGCGGGTCTTGATTTTTACACCAGAAATGTCATTCTCTGTGATAATTTCAACTTTCCTGTCCGGTAAAATAAAACCACTACTCAAATATCCCACATCATATTCAACTTCCGGGAAGAGCTCTGAAAACCTCTCTACCTTTCCACGATCAGAGGCAACGAAAATAACCCTCCAACCGTTGGAAATACGAGATTGTAGTTCCCTCTCAAGTAGGTCTATTCTACCCTTAAATCCACTTATGGGTTCGACTTCTATCTCACCTGATAAATTCTCTTCTTCCATTATTTCATAGAGCTTTTCACTCTCTCCTTCATCAATTCGCAGGTTTAGAGCAAACTTTTCAATCTCTTTTATCGAGCGTTGACTGATTGGATCAAAAATTCTGATGGATTCAATTTCATCGCCCCAGAATTCCAGTCTAATTGGCAACACCTCGCCAAAGGGAAAGATGTCTACAATACCTCCTCTGACTGCGAATTCTCCTTCAGTTTCAACAAATGGCACTCTGGAATATCCGGATTCGACAAGAGCTTCGATAATTTCTTTCTGGTCGTACTCATCCCCCTTTTTCAAAGTGAAAACCAGAATTGAGCCAAGAATTTGCTCAGCCGCCTCGAGATCATCGTCTTCACCTGCAAGAATGACGGTAGGGATGTCCTTTCTCAATTTGGATTCCCATCCTTTATCTCCTACGATTACAGCTGTTGCAAGATTGTTGCGATTTATGTTCTCAGCAATTTCTTTAAATTCATAGGGGTCCCCTCTGAACACAAAAGTGCCAATTTTTCTTGCAATATGCATCAAGACAATGCTTTTGAAACTAACCGGCCAGATCGGATATATCTTTTCGATTTGATCAATGAATTTTAGAATCTTGCTGAGTTTCATAAAGGTGAAATAA
>CAYNMM010000035.1:0-24349 GCA_964398355.1 uncultured bacterium | reverse complement strand
AAATATTGGGCAGAAATTGATCTGAACTTTAAGTATAAACAGCGTCTTAATGCTCTATCTTGAATTCTCGATGGATTAATGAGAAGGATAGTATGAAACCCATAAGGAATGTAATAAATTTGATATCCTTTAGGCTTATTTTCCCAAAAGCCGTAATATATCGCAATGTCTGGTAATTTTCTCTTTATTTTTATTAATTGTGATCCAGCATTTAATTCTATAAAGATATTTCTAAAATTGTTAGGAACATCATTTATAAATTCTTTTTTAATTGATAGCTCTACTGCCCTTAGGCTTTTCTTTTTATAAATGTAACGCCCAATTCCGCCTTTGTTTTGGCTAAGCAACCTACCCGGGATCCCGGGATGGACGAAAGATAAAATTTCCTTGACATCATAACTTGCAAGTACTCTATTGGTAGCAGCCAACAATCCTTGAAACCAGAGGTCCAAATAGCCAGAAGCTCTAGGACGAACACAGTTATTGTGCCTGTTAACTTTTCTTGCAATGATGTTTACGTTTGGATAAATGGGATTAAAAAAGGATTTTATTATATTTGATACGTTTTCTAAAAGTTCATTGGAAAAGTTTACACTATCTTTTAATGGTATAAGCCAGTGTACATCTTCATAAGGTCCCCTACAAACTTGGATCCCGTTTACTTCTAAAAGATCTGATGAATACCAGGATAGATCGCTATCACAGCCACTATTGGGTGTTTCTCCTCGAGGCTCAAGTTCCTGTAAACAGTATTGGTCTAAGGATCCCAAAACTAATTGTTCTACCCATCTATCGTGTGGCCACACATATTTTGTCCAGCTTTTACCACTTGAGAAATTAGATGTAACTCCAACAAATTCTATTCTTAGTCCAGCAGGTTTTTTAGATACGACTGCCATCACAATGATAGAAATTACGAACAAGATTACGATAATTGCAGATGTGAATATTGCAATTTTTTGTTTTTTGTTCATATTATTACTCCTGTGAGTTTATAACTATTCGAATTATGTTTTTCGTTCTTTGGCAGATAATTTTAAAATCCCGTGTTTGAAGTACTTTATCTTTGAGCAATTCACATATGAAATATCTTCTGTCATTTAATACGATTACATCATTATCCGGTAACCAGAAGTGATAGTTTAATTTAATAATACTATCTTTAGGGAATATAGGAACTCCATCGACATTAATATTAGAGTCCATACTATTTACTATAACAATTTTAAGTTTGATAGAATTATTGATCTCATTTAATAATTCTTTAAACTTTCTTATATTTTCCGTATCCTGAGGGGGTATACATTCATTTATTATTTTTTGTAAAGTGAATACCCAATCAGATACTGAATTATTCAAAAAATCTGTCATAAATGGAGAACTAAAATTCAGGAGTGTTTTACAAAAGTTTTGGTCAGTTAAACTCAACATTTCATTTATCGGTGGATATGGGCTACACTTTATAAACGGAATTTTTCCCTTCCTATCTTTGTGAAAAACTTTATCAAAGTAATTATAGATTTCGTCTATTTGCTCCTTTTGTAGACATGAAGTTTGACGTGGTGTTGTATATATATTTTTATCAGTTTTATGTGCGATTTTAACGTGTATCTTTGTTTCTCTTAGTTTGTTCACTGAACGATGTTTCTTGGAATTAGATGCTAAGAGCAAAATCAGTATAAAAAATACCAAAAAAAATAGAGCAATTATAACACTCACCAGTATAAACTTACTTTTCTTAGAATTCATTTTCTACTCCTTTATCTTTTCTCAAGTATTTCCAGTTTACATACACCAGGATATCTTGATCCTAATATTTTCCCTAACTCTATATACCGGTGTCTGTCTACTGAAAGTCTAATTTGTCTTGATTTTCCCTTGCAGATCACATTAAAAAGTACTTCTCCATTTGTCCCTAATATAAGTCCCGGCTTATAAAATATATTTAATTTTTTATGAGGAGTTAGGTAATCAAGGTATAAGGTGTCCAGACCATAAACAATAAGTCTCTTGTTTTGATTCTCCGTTGCACAATTTATTCTTAATGGAATAATGTTTTCTCCCGGGAAAACTCCTTTTATGTTACGATAAATAGTGTCTTTCTTTGCTATAATTTCAAATTTATTTTCAATGGGGGGGAGTTTTACACTCTTGAAAATAATAGTGTCATTTGTTACATCGATTTTTTTACTCTGCATCAAGTTATTTGAGTAATTAAGGCTAATAATTCTTAGGATTACATTTCTGCAAACAATCGAAGGTTTAAGATTAGCAATTTTAAAATGTAGTGGCAATTTGATAAACTCTCCTGTAGGTGCTTCAAAATTCAAAACTTTTTTAAATCTTTTTGTAGCACCCTTGTGAATAGTTATAGTTTTAACTAAATCAATAATCGAATCAGGGCCACTAATGATTGGTTTAATGATGTGTTCTCCAGGGGTCAGAGTAATTGTTTTTCCAAGCGGAAAATAAATGGTGTCGTCTATTTCAACACCTTTTATAATATTTAAAGAAAACTCCAGAGATTTTTTGTATTCCCTTGCAAATTCACATTTATTATTGGATATTTTTTCTGTTTCAATAGACACAGTTAAGCTTTCCCCCCTTTTATCTACTAATAATTGATTTAAAGGAATAGTAAATGAAATTTCCTTTCCAAGATTAGTTGTATATTCCCTTGAAATTAACGGATTCTCTTCAATAGTTGATATAGAAACTTCTACTGGTAAGGCACTACATTTACAGCAGGGAGAAGGACTATAGGATGATAGCTGGAATTCTACTTTTAGCTCCAAATGTTTTATATTCCTTTCAGTCAAAAATAGTTTATCTCCATTCTGCAAAGATTTTAAAGTTTTATTTTTCTCTTTCCCCTTTTTAGTATTTTTGAATTTCAATAAAAAAGTTTTCAGTTGAATCAAATCCAAATTCAGAGTATCTTTGACAGGTACAAATACCGTTTCTGGAATATATACCTCGACAGTTTCATATAGAGTCTCACGATTTATTTCACTTCCTAACGTATTTCCTTGTGTTTGAGGGCGGTTGGTACAAGACTGGATACTTATCAGTACAAAGATTATAGATAAGATTTTGTAAAGTGAATAAAGGTAAAATTTAATGGAGCTCTCCTGTCTCTTTGAGTAAGTATTCATTATTAATCCTCCTTAAAATTGCTGGCTTGACAGTTTTTGTTATATAGCCACTGTTAGATTTGATTTCAAAAAATCTGTTTATATCATCTAAGCCAAATTTTCGTGTTAATACATTTTGAACAAAATTTGATATCTCTATGACATTATCATTTAATTCAAGCTGAGGATCGAGTAAATAGATGTCTTTTTTTAACAAATTATCAAAAATCTCCTTACGTTTAGCCAGGTCCAGGTCTTTCCAGTTCTCAACGATTTGCTTTAGCTCATCGTACTCTAGGGTTTCTTTTCTTTCTTCAGTTAATGATGTGAAATAAGCCTTGGAACTACTTTTTACCGGTTCATGGTTTTCCGGGGAGTCGGAAACATTACTTGAATCTATAAATTCTTGCGAATATCCAATATGAGAATGCTCTTTGTTAATCAGGATTTGACTCAATCTTCTATTGAGTTCACTAAATTGATTTATTAAATGTTTTTGGCTCTCTAATGTGTCTTTTAGATTTTTTTGCAATCGAGTGAAATATTCGAGAGGTAACTTCCCGAGGGTACTTATTGTGTTTGTTCTTTGAGATATGCTGTTGATTCCATTGTTTATCAAATTCAGAGAATTTTTAATTCCAACAAGTTCTTTATCCAATGTTTTTATGTTTTCATCTAAATTTTCTATTTTCCGAGGTAGGACGGAGATCTTTTTTAAATCAATTTCGTCATATCCCATGAAACGCTTTCCTCTGCTGTCATTTTTCCTCTTTACAGATGCAAAACTTAGGAAAATGTTAATTAAAACCAAAGCAATAAGAATAGTTACTAACAGTTTTAGAATAGACAGGAATTTTTCTAATTTTTTATCTGTTAATATCTCATTATTGAGATTTTCAATCTTGGTGTTCAGCTCATCTATCTTCTTTGTTGAAGAGTTTAAAAGAATCTCTAACGAATCCTTTTCTTGTTTTAGTTTTCTCTCCACTTTTTTTAATGAATCGATTGTATTTCGCAATATTTCGTTTTGCTTTTGTAAATTTTTGTACTTCGCGGACCTTGATTTGTTTCTGCTTTTATAAGAAAGTCTCCTTTTCGCTAACAGCGGGATTGGTGTGAGTGATATCTGTAATATCAATGTTATTGATAGTATTTTCAGTAGTTTATTCACCATAGCCAATAACCCCCTCGGTCATATCTTTATTTAAGATTTTTCCGTCAAAATCGTACAAATCATTGATTATTCTTACCCTTTTATGACCTTTATCACATTTTCTCTTTCTCAAAATACTTTCATTTTCACCTTTTCTCCCAATTATTTTTGCAATGACATTAGCTCCAGAGAGACATCCATAATCTTGGTGAAGGACACCCTTAGGGAGAGTAATAATCTTATCTCGTGTTGAACTCACCATAGTGACATAATATTTCAACATACCTTCGACTGTTTTTTCCTTACCAATCACTTGAACATCAAGTTTTTTGACATTCCACTCGTTCTTTATTGCGTTTTCTATCAAAACAGAAAAACTCTTTTTTTGACTCTTACCGAATTTTAGCTTTGAAGAGCCTCCTATCAAAAGAACTTTAAGAAACAGGGCTTCATTATTCAAATCCCCACCAGTGAAGTTATGATATGTATCATTTATATCTTTTAAGAGGTGAGTGACATATTTCTCAAGCTCTTGTGGAACGTCGTTGGATAATATTTCGAGGGCCTTCCTACAAATATCATCTTTATTATCACATTTTGTCTGTTTTTCTTTGAGGGTGATCAAATAGTTCAGGTCTAAAGCCCCAGAAGAAACGCCTTGTTCAACTAATCTGTCTTTGAGATATTCATCTATGTCCGTACCACCAAGAAGGCCTTCTGACCATGCAACTAATTCCGGATTGCTTTTTTCATTGATTTTATAAAATGCAATATCCGTTGTTCCACCTCCAAAATCCCAAACTAAGACGTGTGAGTAACCATTGAGTTCTCCTATAGGTAATGCCCATATAGGAGCCCATGATTCTTCAACGAATGTGATTGGAACGCTGTCCGCATTGTCTATCAGTTTTGATAATAATTTTTTTGTTGCGTCTTCTAATATCCTCTTGTACTCTTTTCCCCACATCGGAGGAATACCAAGAACTACGCCACCAAGTTTTCCAGTAAAGAAATCAGGTGCTGAAAAGCCATCGTCTGGATTCCACATTAAGAGAAGAGAGTGTAAAAGGTAGTCAAGCCACATTCCTGAAATAAAGGATCCATATTTTTTATTTTCAATATCTTTTCCTTTAATTAAAGTATTTTTAAATATTTTTAATTTTATATTATTTAATAGTGACTCATTTTTCTCTACCGGTTCAGTAATTGACACAGGGAAAATTGATTCGTGTATATCAACATTACCTTGATTGGGCGACGCGTCAGCAATAATGCCATTGTCCCTAATAAAGTCAAGAAACTTCGATGGGAAAAAGTAAACAGATCTCCCGATTTTGGGAAGATAAACGGTTCCATCACTCTGAGAGAGTATTCCAATAGAGGTCCTGACGGTACCAAAATCAATTCCTAAATAGAATTTTTCCTGTCGGTCAAGTATTTTAGGTAGTTTTATTTTTAATGTGAATTTTTTCTGGTGAGGAATATTATTATTTTTGTGGGTTATTGTATAAATTCCGTGTATATTCCCCCTCCTGATATCTCCAATTCTCCCAAAGAAATCTATTTTATTAGATTTTCTTCCATCAAATTTCGTATAAAAAACTCTCATTTGTTTTCCATTAAATTCCAACTTGTGGGTAAAAGTGTCCACATCTGTTATCTCATTTTTTAAATCATTAAATAATTCAATATAACCCTTCAGAGGTAACTTTTGAGACCATGTTAGACTTACAGGTTTATTAGAATCAATTTTATCCCTGATTTTACCATAGAAGTTCAAGTAATAAGTAGTAGGCACTAAGTCCAATAATTCATAGATTGTAGTTTTCCCCTGCTGATTTTCCACGAGGATCCATGGGGAATGTGAATCAATCCTTCTTAAAACTTTGATACTCAGATTGTACGTTCCTTGTGGAATTACAACATTTTTAAAGTGGTCAAGATTTGCTTTACCTCTAATAGGATCGCTCTCAATATGAGCAGCTATAGGACCATTGTAAATATCTATGATAAATTTAACTTCGCCAAATGTTACATATATTTTCCCAAAATTTACTGCCAATTTTCCGCTGCCCGTGTCTATGCTGCCTGATGATAAGTCTCCCTTTTCCCAAAACCAAAGAGGATTTCCACAATAATGGCAATAATTGGATTTTATGCTTATTTCATTACCACATTTTGGACACTTCATTTCTTCCCCCTGTTACATCTTTACAAGCTTTTCTAAATTATTGACCAGGCTCTCGATTGAATAAGGTGCGTTATATAATTTCAAAACCTTTGAAACTATGCTCCGACCAATTTCGTTTACCTCACCTGTATAGGATTTCGCAAATAAATCTTTTAAATGCTCTTTATCCCTCGCATTGAGTTGCCCGATATTGAATACTAATGGTCTAATAGAATTCTCGTGTCCTTTTATACCATTATGTAATGTATCCCATATACTATCAAAATCTTGAATATTGGTTGATATTGTCAATGGAGATGAGGATTGGTCTCCAGTGGCTTTTAAATAAATTTTTTCCTTGTTGCTGTCTATAATCCAGAATTTTTTGTACTCGGGTCTCACTTCCGGGAGCAGTATTTCCTTCTCACCTTCTGCTTTAAAACTGAGTAATATCAATGTTAATAACTTCATCAAAATTAGTTCCCTTTCCCCTTCCTTATCCATATATACTGGTTTTCCGGGTCTTTTGATATTAGGAGACCATACAAGGTCGTCGAGGCCAAATCCCGTATAGATTCTAACATAATAAAAGTCACCAGGATAAAGGTTGTTGTACAAATTTTTCGTAATCGTATCTAAAGGAATTACAGGTTCAGTTCTTCCAGGTGGTGATTCACTGAGCCATCCGTCAAATATTAGTTTATCTCCGCCCGATTGTTTTAGGCCAAGATTGCCTGAGGGACCAATATTCCCTAATGCCCCAGCTACACAATTCCCATCAAGAAAACTGTCTCCTCCGCCCTGTAGGGGAGTGTAAAACCTGTTTAATAGTTCTAAAATGACATTTGGGACTTTGTTAAATACAAATTCTTTTGAATCACTTTCGTAATCTCTCATAAAGTCAAGAAGATCGTTCTCACTAACAATTTCTCCATCATCAAAGATACTACCTCGAGTACACCAGAATTTTAAAGCGTTGCCAATAAGTTTTTTTTGCTTATTCAGCAAATCGTCTATTTTCTCGATATAATTTAAGATAATTTCGTTCCATTTATCCGTTGGGAAAATCTTTTCCCAACCTGAGATAATATTTTTCTTAAAGGAATCAACAGACATTAAAAAAGCTTTTTCCCATTGTTCACCGTTGAATTTTTCTGCCATCTTCAGAGGTTCATCTCCCCAGAGACTGATTGCTTGAGAATCAAAGTAGTATTCCCATTTTTTGTGAAGATAGTAGATGAAATCCAGCCCATATTTTCTTAATTCTATACCGTTATAGTTTTCTCCATCCCATAAATTATTTCTCACCTCTTTTATCCATATTGGTTGGATGAATTTCTCAAATCTATGGGCTTCAGTCAAATTCCATGCCTTGCTGAGTTTTATTTTGTTTCCCCCTTCATTTAATATACTTTCCAGGATAATTTCGACAAAGTTATCTTCTTCACCCCATTCGGTGCTAACTGAATCGGAAGAAATTGTAACATTACTTAAAAATTCCATAATGTTTCTTAACAATGATAGGAATTTACTTTCCCTCTCTCTGGATACTGCTCCACCCAACCTCCACAAGAGAATATTTCCCTTGCCGTAGTCAGAATCAACATCAATAAGTTTTCCAGCTACATCTATTACGGATTGAATAAGAATTAACATCCTTGCCGCGGTGAAGTAGGTTACATTTTTATCCTTAAATTCGTCAGTATATAAATAGATAGCATTGAATAACGGGACTGAAACGGGTAGATATGATGTAAATATCTCGTATAATGCATCAAAGCCATTCTGACTATCGGGATCAATGTATAAAAACCCATATGGTATTAAGGATATTTCATGCGATAGTTTCTTTGATAATCCGTTTATAAATAAGCTTACAGCTGGATCATCTGTCTCGCCTATAACAAAGAAATCCACATTATTTGATATGGGGGGAGAGTAGGTTAAATTTAAAGTACTCTTAATCTTTTCAGAGATGTTCTGACGCCATATTGCATTTTTTACATTATCTCTCAATTTATTGAAGTTAGCTTGGATATCTTTTCCTTCTTTGTTCCAGAATGCATCGACAGGGTCAGTAAGATTACCTACTGAGTCCTTCATGGTGTTTCTATCCCACAAGTCAAATCTCTCGTCATTGTTTGTACCAGTAATTACTGCAGTATAACTATCTTCAGGGAAAATTTCTTCAAGGAGAGTCAGCTCGCGACCACTTCCTCCATATTTAACGTCCAGATATCCGTACCGGAACAATCCATGAAAATTGTGACTTTTGGTTGTAATAAAGTTATAAAGTTTCATGTAGTTGATAATTTCTCTACCAGAAACTCCTAACCCTAAAAAATATGTAGGCTTAATCATCTTATCCTCCCAATACTTTGTGAATTTTCAGAGCTTTTTGATTAGTTGTGTCGCTTGCTAAAGCTGGTTTCAGATAATCTTCTATCCATCCCCACAGTTCTCCCATAAAACTTGGTGAAAAATCAACTAAATTTTTGCCACCCGTTAAATTGAATCTCACCCCTTTTACCCCCACAGGAGAAAAACTATGGTTATTCCTAACCAATATTTTTGCATACTCAGGTCTAAGTTTTGTTATAATATTCCCATTACCGTCTTGTTGAGTTGCTACATTTAACCACCAGTCTCTTAAAACAGAGTTCAAAAATTTTAATTGGGTTATAGTAGAAATGAACCTTAGAGCATTGAAAGTATTAAGTTCCTTTAGCTCTTTTTTCACACTTTCGTCAAATATTAGAAGATTATTTAAATCCACGGAATAAAAATCTATACTGCCGTGTAAGTATGTATCATCAACCTTAAGGTTTCCTATCGACGGGGGAAGCGATTTTAATTCGATGAATGAAATACTATTGGCAGGTACAGTCTTCCTGATTTTAAAATTCAATTTTTTCTTTAAATCTGCGACAACACTTTTCCCCCACTCTTTCCATATTTTGATTACGTCATCTGTCGAGTGTAAATCATCCACCTTTATAATTGATTCTTTATTTATCCGTATCAAATTCCTTACATCAAAGGCGGGAAGTGCAACCCCATCAAAGGAAACATTGTTTAACTCAATCCCTATCATTTCATGAATTTCGGTCATCTCTCCTCTTAATGAGAAATTTAAATAATCCGTCAAAATATCCTGTAAATTCTCTACTGCCGTCATCCATCGTTTAAACCATTTTTTTAATAATAAATTCAACTCTATACCCAATTCATGATATTTCAAAACTTTTAGAATCTCACGTCTCTTTTCATCTCTTTTTTCATATAATTTGTTTAAAATGGGGACATCTTTAAAGGATTGTACCCAGTCTTCTAAAGATGATTGTAAGGTTAGCCTTTCACCCTCGCTGAACCATGTATCATTTATATTTCGTTCGAGTTCTTTATCAATCTCATGCAAATAACTTTTAAATATTTCCCACCATGCAGTTTTTTCCGCTAATTCTTCATCAATTTCATTGAATTTTTCAACGTTCCCCTCATTTAGAAATTCTTTAGACAAAAAATCCTTCGCGTGATCTGAAATTTTTCCCTCACCAATAGGATGTTCATAGAATTTCCCAAAGAATAGAGCGTTCATTTTTTCAACCGCTTTAACAGATAGCTCCTTGTGGGACTCTGTAAATACTTTGTCTAAACTTTCCACAAGTATTTCCACTGCTTTATTGTGTTTAACAGAGTCGTTTAAAACGATGCTTAAAGAAGGCTTTACACTATATAATCCATCCGATGGAATGCCAGCAGCACCTAAGGGTTGATTCAGTAAAAGTAAGGATATAAAAATACCGGTAAACTCAAGTAGAGCTCTATAAGCCTCTTTTTCATCCCCTTTTCCTGTGATATATTTCGAGCCCCCATCCGCTGATCCCTGAGGGCTCAGAACGAAAACAGTTTTCCATACATTTTGTTGAAATTTGAGATCAAATAATGCAGCTATAGAATTTGCTTTTCTAACTACACTTTCATGTGAATGCCCCGGTATTAGCCCAACGGCCCAAAGACCAACCAGATTATTTCCTCCCCAATTTTTAATATCTTCTCCTATAATAGGAAATGTCCCTGAAGCTGTACCTCCAGCCAGAGATCCTACAACTATAACCTCATGTAGACTTCCCCCAAAAAGAGCCTTAAAAGTACTATCTATTTGTGGGTAATTAAGTGAATTCTTATAACTTAGCGCACCTAATTTTCGTCTATTACCAGCACCAGCTTTTGTAGAAACTACTCCCCCTGTATTGGGAATAGAGCTGAGTATATTTTTTGACTGTGAAGTATCCAGTCCAATTGTCCAGGTGTATACTCCATCAAATCCAAGAGAATTGTTTAAGTTTGTGAGAGAAACGTTTACTTCTCGTTCTACTACCTCATTGGTGTCGAAACCTGTAATATAAATTTTAGTTTGTGAATTGGATTTTATACTTCCAATAAGATTTGTCTCTTTTATTATTTTTAAAGTATACTCAAGCGCTCTCAAACCAGAACTACCAAGTCCCACAAGTATCATTTATTCCCTCCTTTTCTAAACATGAGATATTCCTGGAAATGTTATACCAAAAATCTTGTTAGGAAACACAGTAGATCTCACATATACCGTACCTAATATTTTACCAAAACTGAGGTTCGTTGGAACTTTTTGATTTGTTTCTAAATTAATGAAAAAAACTGCTCCAGAATTTATAACAATTTTTCTATCAATAATATCTATTCCCACTGCCGGACTCTCGTTGATTCCGATTGAGTTCATCCTTATGTCGTTACCGGAGTAGAAGTCGAGTGCCACTATATTACCGCTATCAGATATATAAAATAATTGATATCCCAAATCTTTTCCCATGTACACTACAGCGAAATTATTTGTACTAATCGTAATCGGAGGAACTGTTTTGGGTAATAAATGGGGTTCAGGATCATGCGATAAATCAAAAACGGATCTTGTCAAATCGTTCAATCTATAAAATATTCCTCCACCCGCTGTATCCAATATTACAATATATGGAGGAATAAAAAAGATGCCACCTATAGACCCCGTTAGCATGGACAAGTCGACAGATTTAACCATACTATCAATAATTGGGTCTAAATTATCTAATGAATAAAGAAAACCAAGCCCTAATGTTCTTGTATCTTTTTTAAAAATGATAAAATCATTAACCACGACAAAGGGAAAGGATTTTGTTGCGTCTACAGTTGTTACCGCACCATTTTTTATTAATCTGCTATTGCCAATATTGTTAGCCCCCCGCTCGATTGTCCCAAACCACAAAAAATCTTTATAAGGATAGCTTCCTGCTTCCAGATCTATTTGTATTCTGCTGTATTGTGCACCACACTTTGGACATCTTATGAGATCGACCCCTGAAAATTCATGTCCCAACTCGCATTTGAAATTTAACTCCATTTCAAGCCTCCGGTTCAACTACTGATTCTATTAAAGCAAGGATGATAGAGAAAGCGAATACCGCTAAGAAAGAGATGAAGGGGACACTCAAAATTTCAACTCCACCCTTGTAATACAGTAGAAAAGCAGAAGCGAAATAAATTAGCACCCAAATCACCAATTCAATAGTAAAGATTAGTAAGTTGTTATTTCTCCAATTGTTAAAGTCCAGATAACTTTTAAAAATTTTTTTGTATCTTATCCAATATTTGGGCTTTTTTAAAAACATTAAAAATATCAACCTGAAATATAGAATGAATAGTCCAAATGAAAGAATTAAAAATGACCAAAGTGAATTACCCAATAAATCGATTATAGTCTTTGCATTTTCTTGACCACCGAACGTGAACATCTCATAAACAATGAAACCTCCGTATATCAACGCATAAATTGTATAAAGTCCAAGAACCCAGATGACTGTTTTCCATGGAGAGACCAAGTTTGAAATTAACACACCAACAGTTAATAGTATCCCTATAATTAACCAAACCATTCTGCTAACCTCCTTTTTATCATGTACTTCACTCCATCCAATTCATACATGGATCTATACTCTGCAATTTATTTGCCAGAAGACGCTGGTCTAAAAATTGATGTATTTCTGGCATATTCTGATTTTCAAAAGTAAAAAAACAAATCCCATAACGGGATACTGTGCTCCCATTTTGGAAATTACAGAGATATGTGATATTAGTTCCATCCCTTTTAGAAAGTACACACAGTTGCTCTTGTTTGAGGGATTTCCCAGGAGATGATTCAATTTCCATTATGGGATAAAGAATTTTTGAGGATAATTAATACACAAAGCTATTTATATAAGATTGTGGAAATTTTACAAGTAGGATATAAAAAGATGGGGAGGGGGTGGCCCGTAGGGCCACCCCCTCCCCATCTTCCCCCATTCAACCTTAATTTCCTATTTCATCCTTTCTATTATCTATTTTGCTGATGTTCTGGGTGACACTGGGGCTGTATGTTTTGTCATGTCAAGGTCACCACCCTGATTCCCGAGAATAAAATTCACAACTCTCTGCAGAAGCAATCCAGTTGTCTGTTCTGGCAGTCTATCATAGTTATATTCCAGAGGCTGTCCGGTAACCATTAGCCATCCCAACCCGTAGTTGTAGAGTATCAAAGTAGGTTTTCTCTCCTCCATATTCAAAGTGAATATCTGACTGCTTTGCGGAAGATTGACAAAGGTCTCGTGACTGGCATAGGTTCCATACAACGTATCTGGTAAACCGGCAACGAGTTCATAGGTTGAATTATACAACAGGTTGTAATTGTCATATATGTATGTAGAGTCGACACTTACACCCCCAGGGAGAGTGATGTTTGCATCAAGTATAGAGCCTCCATGCCATCCGCGGTCACATGCTTCCCAGAAAATTATTCCACCTTCTTGAACGAAAGTGTTAAATTTCTCCATATTCCTCGCATAGTTGTTGTAAAAGTTCTGATCCTGATCGTTAACAATGATAACGAGATCGGTACCAACCCTTAGAGTTACTGTGTCGAAATCTGCGGAACTGAGTATTTCATACTGATTTTCACCAGTACCTTCTGTGTACCCCTGAGACACAAGCATAGAGTCCATTGCAACCGATTCCCAAGGTAAATTATCTCTGAAGATTTTTATGTGATTGGCTGATCCCTGTGCTGCAGGTTCAATATTGATCTGGAGATTTTGTGCTGCGTCGGGAGTCGCATTTACCCTGCCCCAGTAAAGAATTGTGCCGTTTGAGTCTCTCGCCGTCACAAAGAAGGTGTACGTATTATCACCCGTGAGTTGAATTTCAAAGGTAACTATGACTGTCGTCGGTGTTACATCTCTGGTTTCCTCATAACCTCCAAAATTAGGTGCAGTAACCTTTAATGTTACATTGGCAATCAATGCTCTCGCACCCCCTTCTGGAAGGTTAATAGTGACAGTTATAGTTTTAATCTCATCTTCCTTTGTACAACTACTCATTGTGATGAGACCAACAATAAGTAGAGGGATAAATATCGATAATAATTTTTTCATGTTTTCCTCCTCCGGAAAATTTAAAGGATATTTCAATTCTTGTCAAATTGTAAATTAATTGAAATGTTTAAGAAGTGAATCATTTTGTATCTTTGATGATATGGCCAAAATTGTAAAAATCGCAGGTGTATTAGTTAAAAAAATTTTCACAAATTTGTATTTACTCCAAAACCTACACTTGTATTTCCCAAAGAATGATTTAAAGATTTTTTTCTTAAACAAGTTAGAAATTCTGGAGTTGAGACATTTATTCTCCAAATTCCTCCTCCCGTCGAGTTTGGGGAGGAAAGTTAGGTCAACGAGGTGACATTTCCTTAGCTTCTCATTCGTGCCCAGGACAAGATGAAAAAAATTTAGAAAACTTTCCATAGAAAATTTCAACAGTTAGAGATGGGGAGAGAATAAACTGGGTTAAATACTGTTTTTGAGGGCATTTGTGATATAAACGATATCTTCCCGATTAAGAGATGGATACAGGGGCAGGGTGAGGGTTCGTCGGGCATATTCCTCAGTGACTGGAAGTACAGTATCGGTGCCAATTCCACGAAATGCAGTGAATTTGTGAATTGGTGGGTAATGAATCGAAGTCTGTATTCCGGTTTCCGCCATCTTCTTGATTACCGATTCACGATTTGTGCCGTCAGGTAAAACAACAGGAAAGATATAGTTTGCAGAATTTTCAAAATTCTCAAAAGGTATGATCAATCCCTTTACATCATTGAGCTCATCTCGATATTCTCTGACAAGTTCTTTCCGCTTTTTGTTTTTCATGTCAAGTTTTTCGAGCTGAACGATCCCGAGTGCGGCGTGGATTTCGGTTATTCGATAGTTAAATCCAATTTCTATGACGTCGTATAGTGGGTGGTGTCCACTATATTTTGAAAAACTTGTTGTTGTCATTCCGTGTGATCTGAGCAGTTTAGCCTTTTCATAAATTTTCTCATCATCGGTCAGTATGAATCCTCCCTCGCCGGTGGATAAATTTTTATTTGAGAATGTGGAAAAAGCGGATACCCGGCCAAAAGTACCAGCAGATTTTCCATTAATCCTTGTTCCAATTGCATGGGATGCATCCTCAATCAAAATGAGATCGTTTTTTCTTGCAATTTCGGAAATATCCTGAATGAAATCCGGAAATCCCGCATAGTGGACAAACACTATTGCGTCTGCTTGAGGAGCCAGCTTTTCGACATTTTCTGGTGAGATGTTTGGGAATTTCAAGGAGTGGATATCTGCAAATAAGGGATGTGCTCCGATCCAGAGCAGGGGAGTGACTGTAGCTACAAATGTGAGCGAAGGGACGATCACTTTCATTCCAGGATGTATCCCTGCTGCTAAATAAGCAAGGTGAAGTGCTGTAGTTCCTGAACTGGTTGCGAGAGCGTATTTTACCCCAAAGTATCTGGCGAGTTTTTCTTCGTATTCGAGAGTTTTGGGGCCCTGGGTAATCCAGCCTGATTGGATGACTTCGATTACAGCTCTTTCTTCTTCCTTACCGTAGTCGAGTTCAAACAGTGGATATTGCCAGGGCACATCCAATCAATCCTTTTTAATCTTTTTAACACCGCCCTGGAGAGCGGCTTTTCTTGACAGCTTGATCCTCCCAAGTTCGTCAATGTCAATGACTTTAACGAGAACTTTATCTCCGACTTTTAGAACGTCTTCGACTTTTTTTACTCTTGTATTTGCAAGTTCAGAGATATGAACCAGCCCCTCTTTCCCGGGTAAAATTTCCACAAATGCACCAAAAGGCGCAATACGTGTAACTTTTCCGAGGTAAACAGTACCAACTTCAACTTCCTGAACGAGCTCACTGATACGTTTTTTCGCCTCTTCTACACCCTGAGCGCTCTGGCCTGAGATCAGGACTTTTCCAGTAGTATCCTCTATTTCGATTCTTGTGTCAGTATCTTCCTGAATTTTCCTGATTGTGCGGCCGCCAGGTCCTATAACTTCACCAATTTTTTCTCGTGGAATCCATATTGCTGCCACTTTAGGAGCGTATTTTGAGAGCTCTTTCCTGGGTGAGCTAATAGTAGCATCCATTACATCGAGAATGAAATGTCTTGCCTTTTTTGCCCTTTCGAAGGTTTCCCGGATGATATCAAGTCCAATTCCCTTAATCTTTAAATCAAGCTGAATGGCAGTAATTCCATTTCTTGTTCCCGCGACTTTGAAATCCATGTCACCGTAGTGGTCTTCTGCTCCTATTATGTCCGTAAGTAATTCGAATTTCTCACCCTCTTTAACAAGACCAATGGATATTCCTGCCACTGAAGTTTTTAAGGGAACTCCAGCATCCATAAGGGAGAGAGATGCTCCGCAAACAGTTGCCATGGATGTTGAACCGTTGGATTCAAGAACATCCGAGACCACACGTATTGTGTATGGAAATTCGTCTTCCGAGGGTATAAGGTTAGCCACGGCTTTTTCTGCAAGAGCACCGTGTCCTATTTCCCTTCTTCCGGGTCCTCTCAAAGGTTTAATTTCACCAACCGAAAAAGGTGGAAAGTTATAGTGAAGCATGAATCGTTTTTCTTCTTCGGGCTCAAGTTCTGAAAGTCTCTGCACGTCCTCAGAGGTACCGAGTGTTGTTACGACCAGTGCCTGTGTTTCACCTCTTCTAAAAAGTGCTGAGCCGTGGGTTCTCGGTAAAATTCCGATCTCGGCAGATAGTGGTCTGATTTCGTCAAATTTTCGACCGTCAATTCTTGTGTGCTCCTCGAGTACCATTTTTCTCATGGTGTCACGCTCAATCTCATAGAGTGCACTCTCAATCTCGATTTTGCTATCTGGATATTCCTCTGAAAGTGTTTCGTGGACCTGTTTGTGAATGGATGAAAGCGTTTCCTGACGGGTTTTCTTCTGAGCGATGTGCATGGCGTCATGAATCATCTCACCGAACTGTGAACGTATTTTCTCTTTTAGCTCCTCAGGTACAGGTAACACGGTTGGTTCTCTTTTCTCAACAGGGACAAGCGTTTTTAGATCTTCTTGAAGATCAATGACCTGGTTGATATACGGCTGGGCAAATTCTATTGCATCGAGTAGTAGATTCTCGTCCACTTCTTTTCCCTCAAATTCAATCATGTGTACTTCTTCTCCGGCACCGACAAGTAGAAGGTCAAAAAGGCTATCTGTGATTTGTGAGTTTGTTGGATTAATAACGAATTCATTGTTAATATATCCAACCCTAACTGCACCTATAGGGCCATTAAATGGAATTGGTGAAATACTCAATGCAGCACTTGCACCGATGATCCCGAGGAGATGTCCCTCATTTTCCATGTCGTAGGAAAGGAGGTAGGCTATGATCTCGACCTCATCCATCATCCCTTTGGGAAACCTTGGACGAAGCGAGCGGTCTATTGCTCTTGAGTAAAGGATCTCCCTTTCTCTCGGTTTTCCCTCTCTTTTGAAGTAACCACCCGGAATTTTACCTGCCGCATAAGATTGCTCTCTATACTCGACGAGGAGTGGTAAGAAATCCCTCTTTTCCTCTGAAGGCTTTGAAACAGCTGTAACGAGTACAACCGTATCGCCATACTGAACGAGAACCGCAGCGTCTGCCTGTCTTGCAACCTTTCCCGTTCGAATCTCTAATTTTCGCCCTCCTATCTCAGTCTCAACAATTTTCTCCATATTAGCCTCTTATCCCTAATTTTTTAATGACTTCCTGATACTTCACAAAGTCTTCTCTCTTGAGATACCTCAAGAGCCTCTTCCTTTTTCCCACGAGTTTTATCAGTCCGTATCTTGAGTGAACATCTTTTTTGTGTACCTTTAAATGTTCCGTGATCTGCTTGATTCTTTCCGTTAATATGGCAATTTGAACTTCAGGAGAGCCTGTATCTCCTTCAAATCTCTGCCATTCCTTGATGATTTTTTGTTTGTCTTCTTTTTCGAGTGTCATACTAAAACCTCCTATTTTTTGACAACTTCAACCTTGAGTTTTGCCTCGACTTCTGGATGAAGTTTAATGGGTACGTAATGTGTGCCAAGAGATCTGATAGAATCCTCCATACGGATCATCCCTTTTTGCAGTTCGATCCCTTTTTCTTTCAATGCAGAGAGGATATCAACAGAACTGACTGCTCCGAAGAGTTTGTCATCTTCGCCCGTTTTTACTGCAATTGTGATGGATATATTTTTAATCTTGTTGGCGAGTTTTTCCGCTTTTGTTCTTTCGCGGTCTGCCTTCATTTTGCGCAGCTTTTCCTCGTTTTGAAATGCTTTGAGATTGGAAGGAGTTGCAGCAACAGCAAGTTTCTTTGGAATTAAGTAATTTCTGGCATAACCATCAGATACTTCTACAATTTCCCCTCTTTTCCCAACTCTTTCAACATCATCTTTCAGAATTACCTTCATCGTCTCACTCCGTTTAGATATAGTAGGCCTCAACAAATGGTAGAAGAGCCATAATTCTTGCTCTCTTTATGGCCCGAGAGAGTTGTCTCTGATGATAGGCACATGTTCCAGTTGTCCTGCGGGAGAGGATTTTACCTCTTGCCGTCAGATATTTTCTCAATCTTTCAACATCTTTGTAATCAATTTCTTTAATTCCTTCTCTACAAAATTCACAGGAATTTTTTCTAATTTTATTCTTTGCCATTATTTTGCACCTCCTTTAAAAGGGTAAATCATCCTCATTAGGTGAGGTCTCAGGGGGGACCTCATCCACTATGGGTTCGTAGGTTTCCTCAGTTGCACTTAATTTTTCGAGCATTTGAACGGTCCTTGCGATAACTTCGATGGTTTTTCTTTTATTTCCCATACTGTCTTCCCATGTTCTTGATTGGAGTCTTCCTTCGACGACCACTGGGCTTCCTTTGGTCAATTTATCGTTTACTCTTTCCGCGAGCTGGCCCCATGTAGTTACGTTGATGAAGAGAGTGTCTTCCTGCCATTCTCCAGCTTGATTTTTGAAATTTCTCGAGACGGCGAGTCCGAACTTACATACGGCTCTGCCGCTCGGTGTATACCTCAATTCCGGTGGGGCTGTCAGACGCCCCGAAAGGATCACAAGATTGATACTTGGGACTTTGATATCAGCCATTATTTAACATCACCCCGCTTGATAATCATGCCCCTCATAATGTTATTGTTAAATTTAAATTCTTTACGAAGGGCATCTGGAAGGGAAGGCTCGCCGATGAAGTAATATACGGCGTAGTAGCCTTCATTTTTCTTTTTTATTGGGTAGGCAAGCTGTCTTTTTCCCCACTCATCGATTTTCTCGAGTTCACCACCATTTTCCTCTATGATATTCTTTAGTGTGTTAATAGTATTTCCTATCTCCTCATCAGGTATATCCGGGTCTATTATGACCATCATTTCATACATTCTTTTTCTCATTTTACCTCCTTTGGACCTGATTTTTTATGGATAATCAGGGACGCCTTCATCGGGGAGGCGTCTTCTGACCTATCAAAAAGCAGGTACTAATATTATTTTAAGTGTTAACAAATTTCAAGTTTGAATGGGGCGGCGGCCTTTGGCCGCCGCCCCTAAAATTTTAAAATACTATTCCTCTTAGCCAGACTATAAATGGTGCAAAGACAAGTGATACTATAGCCATCAACTTCAACAAAATGTTAAGTGATGGACCTGCGGTGTCTTTGAATGGATCACCTACGGTGTCACCTTCAACGGATGCCTTATGAGCGTTTGATCCCTTTCCACCTCTGTTTCCAGCTTCGATCCATTTCTTGGCATTATCCCATGCAGCTCCCGCATTTGCCATGAATATTGCAAGTGGCACACCAACGGCAAGTGAACCAGCAAGAAATCCACCAAGTGATTCAAGTCCGAGGATGAATCCAACAACCAGTGGGGTAAAGAATGCAACTACTCCCGGTGTAATCATCTCTTTCAATGCACCACCTGTGGTAATATCAACAATCCTTGCGTAGTCTGCTTTTACGCCCTCTTTTCCTTCGAGAAGTCCGGGAATTTCCTTCCATTGACGACGTACCTCTTCAACCACATACTGTGCTGTTCTACCGACAGCTTTCATAACTGCTGCTGAGAAGTAGAATGGAATGACAGCTCCAATAAAGATTCCTGTGATTACACGAGCATCAAGTATGTCAAGTACAAATTTTGAAATGTGCAAAACCTGCTGTGCATTCTGTGAGAAAGCCGCAAATAGAGCAAGAGCAGTAAGGGCGGCAGAACCAATGGCAAATCCCTTTCCTATCGCTGCTGTCGTATTCCCGGCGGCATCCAATTCGTCCGTGATTGCCCTTACAGACTCGGGCAGGTGAGCCATTTCAGCAATACCACCGGCATTGTCTGCAACAGGACCGTAAGCGTCAACTGATACTGTAATACCTGTAATGGAAAGCATTCCAATTCCTGCAAGGGCTACACCGTAAAAGCCTGACAATCCAGCTGCATTCCCGACGTAAAACGCCACATAAATGGAGATCGCTATGGCGATAAGGGGGACCACCGTACTCATCATCCCGGTTGCGAGACCAGCGATAATGTTCGTAGCCACACCTGTCTCGGATGCTTCTGCAATATCCTCGATTCTTTTCCCTGTGGAATAATGCTTGGCGACATATCCAATGAGGATCCCGGAAACAAGACCGAAGAGAACAGCCCAGAAGAGGACTATCCCACCCATAATGTACTTGATAGCAATGAATGCTCCGATCGCAAAGAAAATCCCGGCGAATACAGTTGTCTTCAAAAGGGCACCCTGGGGGTCAGATTTTGCTCCTCTTATAAAATAGACTCCGAGAATCGACGCTATGATTCCGATTGCTGCAAGGATAAAAGCGAGATAGACTCCATTGGGTTTATTCAAAGCAGCTGCGATAACAACAGCGGAGAGTATGGATCCAACGTAAGATTCGTAGAGATCAGCCCCCATACCTGCAACGTCTCCTACATTATCTCCAACGTTATCGGCGATAACAGCGGGGTTACGAGGGTCATCCTCAGGGATCCCTGCTTCAACTTTTCCAACGAGATCTCCACCCACGTCAGCTGCCTTGGTATAAATTCCACCGCCTACCCTTGCGAAGAGAGCCACACTTGAGGCACCCATTGAGAACCCAGCAAGTACAGTGGCGGCAGCAGAATGTGCTTTAAATATCGCAACAAAAATGATGTACAGGACAGACAGACCCAGTAGTCCGAGTCCTGCTACGGACATACCCATGACTGTACCACCGTAGAATGCGATGGCGAGGGCCTCTGTAAACCCTTTATCTTTAGCTGCTGCTGCAGTTCTTGCGTTTGAGCTTGTCGCTATCTTCATACCGAAATAACCTGCAGTAAGAGAAAGGCTTGCACCGACAAGATAAGCAATAGCAGTTGCAACTGCCATACCAAAACCGAGCTGAGCACTGAGACCAATGATGAGAAGGATGATAACGACGATAATAAAAATACTGATGGTTTTATATTCCCTTCCCAGAAAAGCCATTGCGCCTTCCTGGATATAACCCATAATCTGGCGCATAGTCTCTGTGCCGGCGTCTTTCGATGTGACAAGCCTTGCCATGTAAAAGGCAAATAGTATCGATATTATACTTGCCACAACTGCTATCCAGAATGGACCCATTTCTATACCTCCCTGTTGTTTTTATTCAAAAATAACACTTTATCAAGCATTTTCAATGCCTATCCCTCTCCCGGATTCCATGAGTTTATAAAATTCATCGCCCTTAATGGAGATTCCTCCATATAAATTTTTATTCCTCTGTATGCAATGGGAAAGATTTCTGTTCTTAATTTTAAAATTTCCTCATCTGAAAATTCTGAAAGAACGTAATCTCTCAATGGAAGTCCCTCAGGCCTTCCAATGCCTATACGTAACCTTGGGATTTCCTCAGTGTTCAATTCCATTATTACAGAGGCAAGTCCATTGTGAGTTCCAGCTGATCCTTTCATTTTCAGCCTTAATTTTCCAAAGGGTAAATCAGCGTCATCGAGCACAATAATAATTGAATCGTAATCCTGAATAGTAAATTGCTCAACAATCTGTTTAACTGCAATGCCAGAAAGATTCATAAATGTTGTAGGCTTGACAAGCACAAATTTGTCATTGTATCCGATGTAAAATTCTCCCTTTCCCGGCTCAAGCCTTATATTTTCCTGATATGCGAAAAAATCGAGAAACAGCCAGCCTGCATTATGTCTTGTATAAAGATAATCTCTTCCTGGATTCCCGAGTCCGATAATGTAAAGTCTATCCAATTACTCAGTTTTTTCCTCTTCTTCAGTGGTGGCTTCTTCAGCTGTTTCCTCAGCCACCTCTTCTTCCACCACTCCCTTCTTAGGAGCAAGCACCGTGACTATTGGTGTATCTGGTGGTTCGAGTATTTCGATGTCAGGATCAAGACCGAGATCTTTCACGTGAATAGAATCACCGATTCCAAGTTCAGAGATATCCACTTCAATGTGAGGGATCGATTTACTCGGAACCACGTAAATTGTGAGTTCTCTTGTAATGTGCTCGACCAATCCCCCGACTTTCTCGCCCTTTGCTTCGCCTTTAAGAATAACCGGGACGGTGAGTTCGATCTTTTCACCGGCATAAGCAATCTGGAAATCCACGTGAAGAGGTTTTCCGTAGAGCGGGTCTCTCTGAATTTCTTTGATGAATACCTGCTTTTCCTCACCATCAAGTTTGATAGTTATTAGCTGTGTCTCTCCATGAATCTCTGAGAGAAAGTGCTCAAAATCCTTGATGTTGATTTTTACAGGATAGTTTTCTCCAGCGTGTCCGTATATGACACCGGGGATATACCCGTTCCGTCTCAGTTTTTTAACTCTGGAAGTACCGAACTCTTCCCGCTTTTCCACATTCAATTTTCTTGCCATTTTCAATCTACCTCCCTATTAGATGAATACTTGGCTTACTGATCTTTCCTCATGGATTCTTAGTATAACATCAGCAAGTAATTCGCCAATAGAAAGGGATACTGTTTTTTTAGGCCAGTCATCCCTTCTGGGCAAAGTATTTGTTACCCATACTCGCTCTATGGGGCTATTGTCAATTATTTCTTTTGCCCCCTTTGAAAAAACTCCATGAGTTGCTATGGCACATATATCAATTGCTCCTTTATCTTTAAGTGCCATGGCTGCTTTTGCAAGTGTGTTACCAGTATCAATGATGTCATCAACGAGTACGACCCTTTTGCCGCGTACATCACCAATAATGTGAACGACTTCAGCAACGTTTGGTGCTGGTCTCCTTTTGTCAATCAGAGCAAGAGGAAGATTTCCCAATTTCTTTGCTATGGCTCTTGCCCTTTTTACACCTCCGACGTCTGGAGATACAACAATGTGTGTTTCTGAGGATAATTGTGTAATGTATCTCCTGAAAACGGGTGTCGGGAAGATATTATCCACCGGCACGTCGAAGAATCCCTGTATCTGCTCCGAGTGAAGGTCTATAGTTAAAACTCTGTTGGCTCCAGCTCTTTCAATGAGATTTGCAACGAGTTTCGCAGAGATAGGTACTCTTGGCTGATCCTTTCTATCCTGTCTTGCATAGCCAAAATACGGGATCACCGCTGTAATCCTTGCTGCTGACGCCCTTTTTGCCGCATCAATTAGTAAAAGAAGCTCCATCAGGTTGTCCGCTGGTGGTATCGTTGATTGTATGATAAATATGTCATGTCCGCGAATGTTCTCCTTTATCTGTACTTTGATTTCACCATCATTAAAACGTGATACCTCCAGCTCCGTAGGTTTGATATTGAGAAACTTTCCTATCTCTTCCTTCAAATAATTTGAAACATTCCCTGATAATAACTTAATATCTCCTCTCATCATGGAAAAAATCTCCGTGGAAGTGCCTAAATTTTAATTGTTTCCGATAGTTAAATCAATATTTGATGAATTTGATGATTTTTTTATCGTTGAGTCTTAAGAGATAAAAGCCATCAGGAAGCATCGATACATTTAAAACTTTAATAAAGCCAGGGAATCTCAGTACTTCCTGTCCGTTAATGTTATAAATTTTCACGTTTTTCACAGGATTTGAAAAGGTTAAGACATTTTTAATCATATTTGATTCAAGCATGATTGTTGTCTTAGGATGTGTTAATTCTGAAACAGAGACGGATCTGTTTCCATAAAATATTTCGACGAATTCGTAAACATAAGCGTAGGTCGTATCAGGATCTGTGATTTCGGAAATGCCCATAAATGTCCCTGATCCAGTGAATCTTACATATCCTGGTGTAGCAAGATGCCAATCAAGTGTATCCCATGAAGTTATGCTTCCGGGATCTCCGTTAAAATTAGTTCGCTGATAAGATAAAGAGTGTCTGATGGACATGGTCGGACCATCTATGGTATCCCCCTCTGCATCGATGAGTGTAAATGTCTCATCCCCATTGATTACAGGAATGCTCCCCTGGGAATTTATAAAAATGACATCTGGGGA
>CAYNMM010000034.1:0-4777 GCA_964398355.1 uncultured bacterium | reverse complement strand
ATCAATAGCTGAGTGCCTACCATATACTGGTAAATCAAATTCAGATGCAATTTCATCCATGTTTTTAATAATTCCTGAATCTTTAATGTACATATCTAATACATCCACCCTGTAATTTAGTAGGGGACAACCAAAAATCCTTTTTGTGTATTTACTTACCATTCTAAAATCAAAATCAACATAAAATCCAATAAGCATGGTTCCTCTAATATAATTCAAAAAACTTTCAAGAACGATCTCTTCATTTTCACCGTACATTTTTATGTCAGCAGGTCTAACGCCGTGAATCTCAACTGATTGCGGGGTAATTTTTACGACGCTCTTGATAAGTTTGTGAAAACAATCTTTTGCATGAATTTCAAGGTTCTTGATTTTGATGGCTCCAATAGAAACGAGATGGTCTTTTTTGGGATTGAGCCCAGTTGTCTCGGTATCAAACACCGTAAAAACAATTTCCCTTACTGGTTTATTAAGATCAATTTCTGAATAAAAATTGTGATAATTTGATATCCCCAGACATCTTTTTACCATAATTTTTCTCCTGATTCTTTGAATCATCTCAATATGAAATAGCTGTAAGTTCTGTCAAGAAAGCTCTGGAAATTCTCAACGATTCGAAGTGAGTCTTTTAACAAGCTGTGCTCTAACTTTGAAAGGTTTTCAGGAGAAATGTAGTTATCAATAGTTTTCTTTTCGTTTAATTTTTCGACCTGAGCTTTAAGTCTGAGTGTTTGCAGGAAGTTATACGCCTCCTTTAAGTTTTCAGCAAGATCGCCGGGAAGCACTTTCTTCTCAACAAGCCGATTGATCCTCTCTATGGTATTTGTCTCAGGGATCTTCTCTTTAAGAGATAAAGCTCTTATACCCTGTGTTATGGGGAATATTCCGCCCTTCTTAATATCAAAAGCTCCCTTATGTTCTCCTTTTCTCTCAAGTATGAATTTTCTGAATCTTCCGATCGGTGGCTTAAACCTTATTGCATCAAGTATCATATATCTTATAAAAATGTCTGATCGGTCTATTAACTTAAAAATATGATTTTTAAGCTCACTTGCGAGAATCTCTTCACCATAAACACTTCTAAAATCAAAGAATATCCCCATCTTTAAGGTATGGTCAGGTTTCGGAGAAAGCATCCAGTTTTCTATACTTTTGATCCATTCCGATCTACTTTTAACCCATTCAGGATTTGATGTCATAACATTACCAGGACATGGAGGAAATCCTATTTTCAAAAGATTTTCAGTGAAAAGCTTGCCAAATTCTAAAAAATATTCATTATCGCAATCTTCAAAGATTAGTGCATTGTCCTGATCTGTTTTCAATGTCTGTTCCTTCCTACCTTCACTTCCCAGTGCCATAATGCTAAATTTACAGGGAACAGGGCTTCCTATCTGTTCCATAGTTAACCTTGCAGTTCTTGCCATTATTTTGTCATTTATTTCGGATATTAACCTGCTAATGTAAACTATATTGGCTCCCTCGGAGACCAGACTTCTTATCAATTCAACTGTCAAATTAAACATATATATGAGATCATTGATGTTAGCTGCTTTCTCTATCTCTTTGACAATTACAAGAATGTTTTTACTTTCAAGGGCTATTACATCGGTATCTTCAAAAAGTCCGACAATCTTTCCTTCAGAATCACTGATCGCAACCCTCCTAAAGTTACGCCTCGCCATTTCAAGGATGGCTTCAAATACGAAACTATCTTCTCTGACATGAAAGATCGGACTACTCATTATCTCTTTTAGCTTAACTTTCCCGGGATCTCTGCCTTCTGCAAGAACTTTCTTTATGATATCTCGCTCAGTAATTATTCCAAAAGGTTCTTTTAACCCTACAAATACAGCCGTTAAATTTTTCTCTTTCATAATTTTTGCGCATTCAGATACTGTACTATCAGGTTTAAGAATTGGTACTTGCTTCAGTGGAATATCTCGGAACCGTGTCATCATCAGTTTTTCAATGGTAGTCCTATCTTTGGTAATAGGCTTAACACGACTTAAGGTAGTAGCAAGTTTTTTGGCAAGGTTTTTTGTGAAATAAGATTCAAAAACCTGATATTTTCCCATAAGCTTGAGAAACACATCTTTTGGAAATAAGTAAAGAATAGCGTCCTCCTTTACCACAGCCGTGCTCGTAGGTGGGTTACCACTTAGGAGAGAAGGATATCCAAAAAAGTCTCCTTCACAAAGAAAATCTACTTCTATATTGCCTATAACAAGTGAAACAGCCCCTTTTCTAACGAGGTAAACATAATTGAGTGGTTCTCCCCCTTCCTGGAAAAGGATACTGCCTGACGGATGAAACCGAATAATCACCTGACCTGCAATGTAATCCAACACCCCCTCCTGAAGTTCAGAAAACGGATAGCAATCTTTTAAGAAAAGTTTAATGTCCTGAATCATCAAAATTCATGTATCTTTTTAGGATACCTGATCTCTTCAACCAACCTCTGAATTCGCTCGCTCGGTGGCGTAGTCATTTTTGAAATAACATAAGTTACTATTAAGTTAGCAATGAAACCGAAAATTCCAGATGCAGTGTGTTGTATTCCAAAAATGGAAAAACCGTGGGTTTTATTCATATAAATGTAAAATATAGTTATCAACAATCCAACGACAAGACCAGTAACTGCACCATACCTGTTAGCTCTTTTCCAGAAAACACCAAGAATAAGTGCAGGGAAGAATGAAGCGGTTGCAAGAGAAAACGCCCAGGCTACTATCTGGACTATGAATGCTATTTTCTGAGCTGCAACTATTCCTCCTATTATTCCTGCAATAGCAACTGCAACCTTTCCCAGGATAACGACCCTCTTCTCACTCGCATTTGGATTTATCATTCTGAAATACAGGTCATTTGAAATAGACGCAGCTATTACCAGAAGAAGTCCATCAGCAGTTGAGAGGGCTGCTGCAAGTCCACCGGCCATCACGAAAAATCCAACGATCGCAGCAAGCCTTGCTATTTCAGGCATTGCAAGAACAACGATATCCCTGTGTATTTTCAACTCAGCCCATTGTATAATGCCATCACCATTGGTATCCAGAACCTTGAACAGGCCTGTCTCTGCCCACTTTTGTGCCCAAGCTGGTAAGTCACTTATTGGATGCCCTACAACATCTTTTAAAATCACATATTTAGCAAATGCTGCGTAGGCTGGAGCTGTCAAATATAAAATAGCTATAAAAACCAGCGCCCATCCTGCACTCCAGCGTGCATCTCTAACCGACGGCGTTGTAAAAAATCTCATCAACACATGCGGTAAAGCGGCTGTTCCTGCCATTAAAACAAACATCAGTGATAAGAATTGTACACTCGTAAATTTGGCATATGGAGTTATATAATGGGGAGTGATTCCATACTGTGTCTCAAACTTCGTTATTTCCTGCAAAATTTTTCCATACAAAACCTGAGGTAGTGGTATGTGAAATATCTGAACTGCGAGAATTGTTACAGGCAACAAGTAAGCGGTTATCAAAACAATGTACTGTGCAACTTGCGTCCATGTAATTGACTTCATGCCTCCAATCACGGTTGTCGCAATTATAACAATCATCCCGATAGCAATTCCCAATCCGAATGAAACTCCAAAAAGCCTGCCCATAATAATTCCCACACCAGCCACCTGTCCAACCATGTATGTAAAACTAATTATTATTGCTGTTAGCAATGCAACAAGACGTGCAAAATTACTTTCGTATCTTTCGGCAATAAAATCAGGGACTGTGTATTTACCGAATTTTCTCAAATAAGGGGCAATAAGCAAAGCGAGTAGGACGTATCCTCCTGTCCATCCCATTATGTACGCAAGTCCATCATAACCAAGTGCATAAAGTGCACCTGCCATTGATATAAAAGAGGCTGCACTCATCCAGTCAGCAGCCACTGCCATACCGTTCCAGAATGCTGGTATGCGTCTCCCTGCAACATAGAACTCCACAGCCTCTGTGGCACGGTTATATATGGCTATACCCATAAAAAGAATTACTATACCGAAAACTATTATATAACCAAGGATATCCATGATTATTCCTCCACACCAAATTCAACATCCAACTTGTTCATCTTGCTCGCATACACAAAGATAAGGATCACAAATGTTACAACGGACAGTTGTGCACTCACCCAGTATCCAAGAGGGAATCCAATAAATGTAATACTGTTTAGAGGTCTTGCCAGCAGCGCACCTCCGTATGACACAATTGCCCATACAACAAGTAGGGCAATTATTAGTTTTACATTCTTTTTATGGTACTCTGTGAGGTTCTTCATGACAATACACCTCCTCCGTCTGTATAATACTATACAAAATTTTGTATTATCGATGCAGGCATATTTACCAGTGTGGTATCGCAATGTCAATGATATTTTGGGGCTAAATTATTATAGTTAGAAAAGACCAATTCACATAGTTCTATCGGTTAAAACATGGATATCTTTTCTTACTATAACATCATTCCAGGTTAAAACTCACACTTTTGAATTTAAATCAATCATAAATTACAGCAAAGGCAACTGTATCTATTAAACTATGTGTTATATTGTTTTACAAAAAGTTAGCATAATAGCATTATTTTTAAATACAAATTCATGCGAGCGGGAAATCGGGGCTGATTTTCTCGGTTAGTGTATGTCCAAACCCTCCCCCATTTTGCGGGGAGACACTCTCAAACCCCTCCCCCAAAGCTTTGCTTTGGGGGAGGATTAAGGAGGGGGTAAAAGAGCTGATCTGGCAGGGAAAAGCAAAGAGTGCTCTTTTGCCCTC
>CAYNMM010000033.1:0-2704 GCA_964398355.1 uncultured bacterium | reverse complement strand
GATCAGCGTTTTAAATAGGTTCTCAAGTGGCATAAGGAAGAGTGTATCATCACCGCCGGAATAAACCACAACTCCAAGATTTTCCTCAACTACATAGGGCACAACCTCAAGTGCAAAGTCCCTTAGCGCACTGGATATAGCACGGTGGATTGCCGGGGTAACAGGTCTTTTCAAGTTTTTGATTTGCTGGAAATCAGGGTCGCTGGAAACCTGTTTTACGAAATCCGGATGGAAAACATCTTCAATTTTGGGTGCAAACTCACCGCTGAGCCATTTTCCGAGATTGTCTCCATCGAGATAGACAGCGGCATAGTATTTGGGAATGGGAACTTCTCTTGTGAAATTTTCAAAAGCCGTTTTAATAGCTTTTCCTAACTTTTGAGCCAAAGGTGTGAATTTTTGTTTTCCTTCATGTCTTTCAGGTTCAATAACTTCTCTGTCAGGTGTTTCGGGGTATAGCCATTCCGGTTCAAAATTTTCCAAAAATTTAAGATTGTTCGGGAAAATGTCTCGAATTTTTGGGACACTACGACCGTGCAAGATGTATTTTTGGAGAAACTCATCTCCATGCGGTTCATTTTTAATTTCGTCAATTTTTTGTGAAATTTGCTCCCATTGGACTTCTGGAAGGTCAAACTCATTGGATTTAATGGCTTTAAACATAAATGGTGCAATGGCAATTGAGCCAGTTGATGGATAGTGATAGTCAAATTCAGTAACTTCACTTTTGAAAAACTTTTTGGGATTTTGGGAAATCACTTTCGGGGCAAGTCTTTTGACAAGGCACACTCCACACAGGTATTCATTCTCCTTGATATGACCCGGGAATGCGTCTGCCATGTGTTTCCAGAATGCTTTTATTCCCTTAATGTCATTAGGATCGCCATCAGTAAGTGCAGTTTTTTCTCCACAGAGTGAACATTTATGTCCGGGCTCACTCACTGCTTTTGGTTTTCCTCGATATTTTAGGGCTTTAAGGCCGGTTTGTGTCATTTCAACCAAAAGGGCGTAGGTGTCGCCGATGTTAGTGTTTATGTTTTTATTTTTGATTTGATTCCAGAGTTTTTCAAAATTCCAGCATTGGCCAGGTTCAAGGAGATTCTTGAAATCTTTAATTGCCTTTTCAGGGTCATCACCCCATTTAAGTCCAAGCCAGTAGATGTCAAAAGGAGGCTGTTCTGTTTGTCTGCTGAACTGTTTATCAAGCGGTGAGCCTTTCTCCAGCACCCCAGCTTTCATCAGCAAATCGTGGGCCCCATCGACTATTTCAGTCCATGCGTTATTGAGTGCCTCTTCTGATTGGGCTGCAAATTCCCTTTCTCTTCCTTCAGGCACGATAGCGAGGAAGGTGTTGGGCAGGGTTGGCATTCTCAACCGTTCCTTATCCCACTGATCTTGTGAAAGGACATTTTCTTTTTCGAGCCAGTCGTCAACGAGTGGTTGTTTGTAGAGGTCGGGATAGACGATGTTATCGGGACCGAGTCTATCAGCAATGGGTTCCATTGCCTTCCATGCGAGGTAAGAGATCAGCCATGATGAGAACCACAAGTCTCTTGTTTTTCTGGCATTTGCAATAAACTTTTGAACAGGCCCAAATTCGAGGATGAGGAAGGAGGCGCGGACTTGATAAGTATTGTTCAAAGCAGTAGCCACTGCAGACTGGACTGTCTCTAAATCAATCAAAAAGTTATCGGGAATCCCCGGTTCAGTTGGTGTAACAAGGGATAATATGTGTCTCGATCTCCAGATATTTAGAAAGGTGTTTCTGTAATTCCCTTGTTTAACGAGGCTCTTTAAAAAACTAACAATATCATCCCTTAGACTCTCTTTTTCATTTTCGGAAAGACCCACCTTGAATTCTCCATCTGTCAGCTCTTCCAGTCTCCAGATAGCGGTTTCATCAAGAGGGTGTTTAATTAAGAGTTCAAATTCTTCCTCTGCTTTATACCCAAAATTTTCTTGACGAAGTTGGGACGAAGCAACTTTGTGAAATTCTCGATCGTAAATTTGTGAAGTTAGAATTCTTTGAAAATTACCGAGAATTTTTCCTGAAAGGTTAGGACATACTGATCTCCATTCACTTTTCTTAGGACGACCATATTTGTTTTGCTTGGTTAACAAACTGGCAAAATCTTTCCAGTTATTTTTGATGCACATTACTAATGTTTGGACATCAGGCGATGGAAAACTTTTAGTGAGATTCATATAAAATGGAATAAATCCGTTCCCTACAATCCACACAAAATATCTGATGGCGTCAAGATCTCTTGTTCCATAATAAAATCCTTTATCAGGCGGATCATGCAAAAAAGCCGCTATTTTACGAAGCCAAAGGTCTTTGTTATCGTTATACATGTCTATACCTCCATGTATGATCAGTAAAAGCTTTTTTTATTTCTCCAAACAGCTTGTCAAAGTTTGGATTGGGTTTTTCGTAATGAAATCTGGATTTGAATAAAAAGAGCACAATTTGGAAAGGTTCATTTTCAACAGGTTTTATTGGGCGTATGAAAAGTGGCGAACTTCTCCTATCCTTACCTGAAAACCCCAAATAATCGCGCTGTCTTTTCGGCAAATTTCGACGCAAGTTTCTGTAATTTCTGTTTATTTCTTTAAGAAGGTAGAAATAATTACTCTCTTTTGTAGGGATCAAATCGTAACTGAAAATGTTTGGAGAAAGAGAAGGATAATCACTCCGAGAAAT
>CAYNMM010000032.1:0-12523 GCA_964398355.1 uncultured bacterium | reverse complement strand
TTTTGTTCTTCCCGGAATGATGCGAAAGTTTATCCAGTCTTCTTGCACCTTTACCGACCGACTATTATTGTTACATTCCCTTCAAAATATACGTTAAATCAATAAATCGGATGCTGACGCACTCCATGTAACTTCTGTAATAATCAGATTAAAAAGTGATATATGAGCGGCCACAACAGTCTCCTTATGATGATAGATTTTTCTTCTCGTACGATATCCGGCCTCAATTAAGTTTACAACTTGCCTACAATGACACAAATTTCCATGAATTTCGAGGTGAAATCCCAAGATTTATAGGGTATCAAAGAGCTAACTCATCAGATACTACAGGGCTTTCCGTCTTTGATACTTACGATGGATGGCAAATGAAGTTGCAATGTGACTCAACTTATATCACTTATGTTTGCGACAGTGATACAATAACAATACAGGTTGAAGGCTTTCTCAAATCTGTACCGGATACAGTCAGAAATGGGGAGCTGAGTCTCAATCTGGTAGTTGACTGGAGCAATCTCCTAAAGGAGAGAAATGGTCAGATTTATGTAAAGCCACAGGGGTTGAATTTTACAGAAAGATAAAGACGCTATTTGACCAGGAAAAATAGAGAGAATCAATTTCCAACCCCTTCGTACCGTTTTAATCCGAAATGCCAGATTAGGCGAACTATTAAATACATCAATGCTAACACTCCAAACTGATGCAAAATTATCGTAAATGGATGCCCTTTCCCAAGAATTATCTTTGCCGGCAGATTGGACACCACCCCAATTGGCAGTAAAGTCAAAAACAGAAAATTGATAATCCGGCCAAAAATCCTCACGGGATAATTCCCAAATGTCACAAGGTCCTCAGAAATGGTGTACAGCATGTAAACCCTGTAGTTCCAGAATGCGATCAAATTCAGGGCAAAATTGAAAAGTAGATAAACGGAAAATGAAAGGATTATTGACACGATAAATGCAGAGATATTGAAAAATCCAAAATTACCACCCGATAGACTTAAACCGTACAGAATCACCAGAATTCCTACAAAAATCCTCGGGAGCATCTCAATTTTCTGCTCAAGAAAAGGTATTACAACCCTCGGGTTAACCGGTTTCGTCAGAAAAGCATCAAGATACCCGAATTCAACAAAATAACTCATACTTCCCACTCCCTCGCTGGCAAGCATTCTGTAGAGATACAGAATCGTCATCATGACACCCTGCAAAACTATAACCTCACCCTTGCTCCATCCCAGAATACTGTCAACCCGGCTGTATATGGTTCTAAGAACCACAAAGATGTTGATACCTGCATAAACGCCTGAGCTCACGAACCCTGTTATTGATGAGCTCCTGAAAATTAATCGCGATTTTAGTCGTATCTTTATAAATTCAAAAACGACTTTCACCTCTTTCATTTCAGCCTCCAGGAGCGTTATAAGCTTTTAATCCCCTCCTCAACGTCCACACCGACACAAGAGTCATCACAATGAACCAGAAAGTCAGTACCATGACATTTTTTAGAATCGTCGCAGTACCAACCCTTCCAAAGTAAATCTGCATTGGGAAATAGGCCACGAACTTGAAAGGTAATAATTCAAGGAATTTAGCACCGGGCAAGATATCCAGTGGAATTATTGCACCTGTAAGCACTTCCTGAATGAGAAATAAAATCGTGGAAAAGCCCGATACCTCCTCAACCCAGAAACCAAGAACCTCCACGAGATATGTGAACGAATAATAAATAAATCCACCCACCACCCAGAAGAATATCATCCAGAAAATGGCCAGAATGCTATGAGGAAAAATGAAAAATCGCCTCAAAAAATAAAATATTGCTACTGTCACAGGCAGTGATGTCGTCATATAGGCCAGTTTGGAGCCAAGAACCCTGAAATAGTAGAGCAAATAAATATTGAGAGGACGTACAAGAAAATTCACCATATTCCCGTTTCTTATAAAAAAGGAGAACTCATTCCAGCACACTGGCGTGTTCGTCTGAAGAAAGGTAACAATCAGATAATAGGTTGCAATTTGATTGAAGGAATATCCCCATCCGGTACCATTCATAGCAAATATTGTCTTCCACAAAAAGAAGAAAACTAAAAACCTCAGAATATCACTTACTGCACTGAAAACCGTATTGGCCCTGTATCTCAGTGCATATTTAAATTCAAATAGAGCGAATCCGAAGTATTTCCTCATGTCTCTCGCCTGAAAACAGTCTTGATGATATCCTCAAGGTCCTGTTCCTCTATGGTCAGATCCTTCACCGGATATTTTGAAATCATCCCGGAGATAAAATCCTTCGTTTCATCTATGGCCACCGTGTAAGAGAGCTCATTTCCGTCATGAGATTCAAGAAATTCCTCAAAGGGTGGTTTTTCAATATTCTCCTCGAGGATGAATTTTATCTTTCTGAACTTTGAAAATTTTCTGTAAATTTCACCAATATTACCTTCAAAAATTATCTCTCCACGATCAATGATGATCAGCCTATCGGATAAGGATTCTACATCCTTCATGTAATGGGAAGTGAAGATGACTGTAGAACCTGTCTCTCGAACATAATCGATAATAAAATTCCTCAAAATATCTGCTGCAACTACATCCAAACCGAGCGTGGGCTCATCCAAAAATAGCACATCAGGATAGTGCAAAACAGCCGTAATAATTTCTACTTTCGCTCTCTGTCCAAGTGAGAGTTTCCTGATAGGAACCTCCAGGAATTCTTCGATCTCGAGCATATTAACAAATTTTTTGACCCTTGCTCTAAAGGCTTCATCCTCTATGTTGTAAATCGCCTTTACGAGATGAAAAACATCGACAGCCGGGAGGTCCCATCCCATGTATTCCGCAAACCTCCTCTGTGACGAGAGAAAGCCTATTCTGTTTAGAAATTCCTTTTTCCTCTGCTGGGGAATGTATCCCAAAACCCGTGCAGTTCCAGCAGTTGGATGCAAAATACCTGTCAAAATTTTCAGAGTAGTCGTCTTCCCGGCTCCATTTGGTCCAAGAATTGTGAGAATCTCGCCTTTATAAGCATCAAAACTGATACCCTTTAGAGCCTCAACTACGTCGTAGGACGGATTGAAATAGAATTTTAACAATCCTTTAAATCCCTCTGCTTTCAAAGGTCTACGAAAAATTTTTCTCAAATTTCTGACTTCAACAGTTTTCATTGATACACCTCCTTGCAAAATTGGGGGATTTTTTAAATCTGGCAGGTATAAATATTTTTACTTTACGAGGGTCATCCCACTATCTCCTGTTTTGCCTATATTAAGTGCAAAACCTGCGAATTTTCAAGAAATATGGGGATGTAGTCTTTGCATGGTCTGATTGAGCTTCTATAATAAAAACATTATGAAGATCGCAAAACTTAGTTTTCCATCAAAATATTTCATCGGACCAGGTGTCCTCGAAAAAGGTCTCAGAGAGTGTCCTCCGCTCGGAAATAAGGCAATTATCTTAACAGGTAAAAAGTGGGCAATTGAAAGTGGTACGAGGGATAAAGTCGCCGATTTACTGAGAAAATACGGTGTCGAAGTGAACTTTCTCTCAGGTATCTCTCCCAATCCCGATCACACAGAAATTGATGAATTTGCACGTGAGGTGCAAATAATTTCCCCTGACTTTCTGGTGGCTCTTGGAGGTGGAAGTGTTATGGATGCGACAAAAGCCATTTCGCTTGTGGCACGAACCGGTGGTAAAATCTGGGATTTCATTGTAAATCGTCCAAAGAATGTTAATGCTTACCCGATCGTCGCCATCCCGACAGTGGCAGCCTCTGGCTCAGAGTTTGACGGAGCCGCTGTAATAAACAACAGGACTCTCAAAGCCAAAATGCCCATCGGATATCCGGAGCTCATCCCAAAAATTTCAATCGTTGATCCAGTGCTTCACACATCATTGCCATCCTACCAGACGGCAATCGGCTGTGTTGATATTTTCTGCCAGTTTTTCGAGCCATATATAATGGGTGAGGGTGAATTCCCCATATCTGAGCACATTACACTGATGGGCATGAAACGTGTGGTCGAGATCTGCACGGAACTTCTCAAAGATCCCCAAAATATAGACCTCCGTGGTGAGCTGGCATACCTTGCCTCCCTTTCAATGAGTGGACTTGGAAGAGTGGGACGCGGCGGCAAATTCTCCATGCACTGGCTTGAACACGTGCTTTCAGGACACTATCCAGAAATACCACATGCTCAGGGCCTCGCTACCCTGCTTGTACCCTATACTACTTATTTTGTTGAAAGGAGCCCGGATGTGTTCAGAAAAATTGCCCATAAACTTCTCGAACTTAATGATCCATCCCTTCTTCCCGGGTTTTTTGCAGAATGGCTTGAAAAAATAGGTGTTTACAGAAAACTCCGGGAGCTTGGAGTTGCCAGGAGTTCATTACCCCGGATGGCTCAGGATGCTATTAAATACTATGGCTGGGAACCCGGCAAGCTTGTTGCTGCTCCTGTCCCAATGAATGCCGATGACGTTCTCAAAATCTATGAAATGGCTTTTTGAAGGGGAAAATGTAAAACTTATAACATCAACATGGCACGATATTAGTTATATTTCAAAAAACAAAGGATAAAAAATAGATGGAAAGTTTCAGCTCAATGAAAATTTCATCTCAATCAAAGGATAATCGTGAATTTTACAGGAAACCTCCGCCAGTTGATTTTTCAATACCGAGGACTTCTCTGTGAAAATAACTTTTTGTCCTGAGTTTGTAAAAAATAACCGAATCTACCTCTCTGTCCATAACAGCATGTAATTCCGCCTTCAATCTTTCAAGCTGGGCCCGTGTAAGCTCTCCTTCAAGAACCGAGTTTTGAACCCAGTTTAAATATTTTCTTGCAATCTTTAAGACCTTTGATACCCTCTCCTCTGATATGTCATACACCATAATAACGTACATCACCACCTCGCAACAAACGGATGATATTCTCCATCACCGAGAAAATGCTTCTCAAGTTTGTATAGCTCAAGCCTGACAAACCTCCTGTATGAAACGTTCCTTCCAAGCCCTCTGTGTTTGAGCGTCGTGGAAAGACGTCTCTCCCACTCTTCGAGGAATATCCTCTGTCCCCTGTCCTTAAGATAAATTCCTCCTACCTCATTTCTGAAATGGTTTGCCTTAATCATATTCTTGTTTATCAAATAAAAAATCGCTCTATCCACAAGGATCGGCTTGAAAATTTCAGCAACATCAAGGTTCAGGGTAAACCGTCTAAAATTTGTCGAATGCAAATATCCGATACGTGGATCAAGATGTGTCTTATAGATTTCCGAAAGTACGAGTACATATAACAGACTATTTCCAAAACTTATGAGTGCATTTAACCTATTTGATGGTGGTCTCCTGGTCCTTGTTCGGAACTCGAAATCTGGATTTCGTAAAATTCTATCAAATCCATTGTAATAAACCTCTCTCGCATTTCCTTCAATCGCCATTAGCTCATTGATTGAGCCGAGCAGCGGGATACTTTCAAAATGTCTTTGAATCGTATCAATCAAATCCTGCAGGTCCACTCCGCGGTTGTTGTAATAGGTCAGAACTTTAAGCATGTTGCGAATTGCACCTTTGACAAACCTTTTGGCAAGATCGAGTCTCTTTGCCTCATCAAGGTAAACCTCAGCCTGTTTGAGGATCATCAGCCCTGAATTGTAGTGCTCACGCGGGTAATAGGTTCCAACATAATAGCCGTGATGGTTGAAAAAGTGGACAATGATCTCCTTTTGCGTCAGGTATTCAAGAAGTTTTTTGTTAAGTGAGACCTCTCCAAAGATGTAAATTTCACTCGTGGCCTCAATGGGAATATACTTCCTTTTACCGTCCCTTCCCTCAAAATAAAGGGTATTTTGCCTCCTCCTGATTTCCCCGCTTGAGAAAATGTAAAGTGGCTTTTTCATAATTCCCCCAGATAGTAAGCAAGAAATAGACCAACAAGCACTGCAAAAAGAGTACTTGCGAGAGTTCCCACGATGAAATACTCTGCGAAGCTGCGCTCTTTCAATTCCTCAAATCTGGCAATAGATTTGGCCGCGACAATAAAACCAATAAGACTATATTCATTCAAAACTATGAATGAAATAATCAGTGCGCGCTCCAGGTAACCGATGATCGCCCCTGCTCTCTCTATGCCCCGGCTTTTCGACTCAACAGGTATGAGATTCAAAACCATCCTGGTAAAATAATGCCCACCTACAAGGGCAATTACATAGTGTAAAAGGATTACAAAGATCCACTTCATAAATCCCCCTTACCCAATCTTATGTCAACCTTCATTAGTTTACAAATAAAAGTAACCTTTTTAAGGCTGACTCTCCTTCGTGAATTGCGTTGAACCTGGCTGCTTTAAGGATTTTAGTTATGGTCTGTTTTGAGACCCCAAAATGTTTGCCTATTTTCTCGTACGTAAGTTCTGGATTCTCAAGATAAAAATTGACAATTTCTCGCTGTCTCCTCGTCCATTTTTCTTCAATAGATTGGATGAGGAAAAAAATTGCATTCGCGGATATATCAATAATATCGACTCCACTTATCAAAAATGTGTCTCTCTTCCTGTTTTTACAGGTATTCAATGCATCCCGTGCCCTGTAAAACGCCTCACCTCTCATTCCCTTAACATCCGGAATCTCTACGTTACCCATCCCAATTCCACAGTAGAACCGTACGGGCATTTTCATTCTGAGAATTTTTATTATTTCGATTGTATCATCAGCAGTTTTGAGTACCCCCTGGAACTCATCTCCCACGGTGAACTCCATTGGAACGAGGAAATCTTCAACAAAGTGGTGATTAACACTTTCTAAAATTTTTTTAATCTCTGAATAAACCTCCCCCCAATTCCTGATTTTCCTTGACCCCCTTACATCACAAATTACAACAACTGCCACTTCTACCTCCAGTTTATTTATAATAAACTCTCAGTTCCCCCATTGCGAATACTTTCCAGCTCAAACATCTTTTATCCTGAGTATTAATTAACGAATTCCTGATTTGAATTGTCTTTTTCTCTCTCGGTGAGTGGAGAAATATAGAAGGTCATCAAAATATATTCACAAAAAAATAATTCTTGCAAATTTTATGACATAAAGATCCATGAGAAAATTTAAATGCTTGAAAAAACGCCTCAGATGAATATAATATTCAAACCCGCTCTGTAAAACCCGACAGTAAGTTCATCCCACGAATAAAACCCAGACAACCTGTCGACTATTTCAGGAATTTGTCCCCAATTATCGAAGGAAAAACCCAAAAAACCGGAGGTTAATTCTATGGGTATGGTAGAAATTAGAATGCACGGGAGGGGTGGTCAGGGTACGGTTATAGCTTCAAAAATTCTGGCGAGTGCCGCTATTTATGAGTCCAGATACTCCCAGGCATTCCCGGAGTTTGGGGTCGAACGCAGAGGTTCACCGGTGGAAGCTTTCACACGAATATCTGACTCCAGAATTTATGTCCACTCAAAAATTTACGAGCCTGACCACGTTATTGTTCTTGATCCCACTCTAATCGGGTATGTGGATATTATCAAAGGTCTAAAAGCTGGCGGAATAATTCTTATAAATTCTCAGAAAGAACCAGATGAGTTCGATTTTGGTCCAGAATACAGAGTGGCGACTGTTAACGCCAATTCAATTGCAATCCGATATGGTTTGGGCAGTCGATTGGCACCAGTTGTCAATACTGCCATTATTGGAGCATTCGTAAAAGTGAGCAACATCGTAAATCTGGAATCAGTGTTGCTTGGTATCGAGGAAGAAGTACCAATAAAGAAAGAAAAAAACAAATTTGCAGCAGAAGATGCTTTTCGGGAAGTAAAAATTAAAGGAATTTGATATTATGAAGTACAAAAAAGAAGGTCATTACGTAAGATTTGAATCCATCGAAGACATGCCACCAATGGCAGTTTCATTTGCCAGTACTTTATACAACAAGACTGGTAGCTGGCGAAGTGAATTGCCTATTATTGATTACGACAAATGTATTCTCTGTATGCTATGCTGGAAATTCTGTCCGGATGCTGCAATTGACATCGTGGATAACAGACCGGTGATAAACTACGACTACTGTAAGGGCTGTGGAATATGTGCAGAGGAATGTCCTAAAGAGGGTGCTCTCTACATGGTGGAGGAGAAGAAATGATCAAACCTATGATGGGGAATCATGCTTTATCCTACGGTGCCTTACTTTCAAGAGCACAGGTAATCTCAGCCTATCCTATCACACCTCAGACTCAGGTAGTAGAGCTTCTATCTGAAATGGTAGCTGATGGAAGTCTTAATGCAAGATTTATAAAGGTTGAATCAGAGCATTCGGCTATGGCAGCCTGCATTGGTGCAGCAGCGACCGGAGCACGCACCTTCACGGCCACATCTGCCCAGGGACTCGCACTCATGCACGAGATGCTACATTGGGCTGTAGGTGCACGGCTGCCAATTGTCCTCGGAAATATAAACAGAGCTATGGGACCTCCCTGGACTGTATGGACTGAACAAACAGACAGTCTTTCTCAGAGAGATACCGGATGGATGCAGATTTATGCAGCTGACAATCAAGAAGTCCTCGATTCTGTTATATTGGCCTACAAAGTTTCAGAAAAAGTTCTACTCCCCTCAATGATCATACTTGATGCATTCTTCCTATCACACACATCTGAGCCCGTGAACATACCTGACCAGGAAAGGGTTGACGAATTTTTACCACCTTACAACCCGGAGCTGAAACTGGATGTGAACGATCCTCATGCCTTCGGTGGACTCACAGGTCCTGGTGGTTATATGGAACTTAGATACCTGATCCAGAAAGCCCACGAAGATGCTTTAATAGAAATAGAGAGAGCGGGAGATGAATTCCGCAAGATCTTTGGAAGGGAATATAAACTCGTCGAAACCTATAGGACGGACGACGCAGAAATTATATTCGTAGCCCTCTCAACTGTTGCCCAAACTGCAAGGATAGCAGTCGACAATTTGCGTAAGAAAGGAATAAAAGCCGGCATTATGAGGATTCGGGTTTTCAGACCATTTCCATCTGACACGATTCGAAATGTTTTGAAAAATGTGGAGAAAATTATCGTCTTTGATAGAAATTTATCTCCTGGCAGAGGAGGAATCGTTTATCACGAGCTCTCAGCAGCCCTTCACTTTGGTGGACTTGATATTCCAGTCTGGGGAATAATAGGCGGTCTGGGAGGTCGGGATGTGACCCCAAAAGATATCGAGGAAATGTTTTTGACAGTCATTAAAGAGAAAAAACCCGAGAGGGAAATAATATGGAAAGGACTAAAAAAATGAAACGTTTAACCATACCAGAAGAAGAATTGATGAATCCTGGTCACCTTGCGTGTCAGGGGTGCGGAGCAACCCTTGCCATGAGATATGCACTCAAGGCCCTTGGGGAAAATACCATTGTAACAATTCCGGCATGCTGCTGGTCTGTAATTGACGGACCCTTCCCATATAGCTCACTAAAAGTTCCAGTATTTCATACAGCGTTTGCGACAGCTGCAATCACAGCTGCCGGCATTAAAGCCGGCCTTGTAATGCAGGGAAAGAAAGATGTTACCGTTATGGCATGGGCTGGAGACGGCGGAACTTTCGATATCGGCATTCAGGCACTCTCATCTGCTGCTGAGAAGAATGAAGACATCATCTACGTATGCTACGATAACGAAGCTTACATGAACACCGGCATCCAGAGAAGTTCCGCAACTCCTTATAAAGCCTGGACAACCACGACTCCCACCGACTTTCCTAATGAAACTTTTAAAAAAGACATCGTCGAGATTCTCGCTGCACATAGAATCCCCTACATAGCTACCGCCTCCGTTGGATATCCAGAAGACATGATCAGAAAATTCGAAAAGGCAAAAAAAATTAGAGGATTTAGATTTATACATGTCTTCGCCCCCTGCCCTGTCGGATGGAAAATGCCACCGAATTTGACCGTAAAAGTCGCAAAATTGGCGGTTCAAACCAATATTTTCCCTCTATTTGAGATTGAGAACGGTATCTATTACAGAATTTCAAGAAAATTCTCAAGAAAGGTACCCGTGGAAGAATACTTAAAACTACAGGGAAGATTCAAGCATCTAACCGACGATGATATAGCAGCTATCCAGAAATCTGTGGATCTGAGATGGGAAATACTCCTTGAGAAAGAAAGACAGTCAGAGAGGTACAGAGAGATTGTGAGGAAGTATGAGGAAGAGAAAGAACTCGCGGCTGTGGAAAAATGAAGAAGGTCAAAAGCCAATTAATCTGCAGGATCTCAACTATTCTCGAATCAAAATGCGTGACCAGGATGGAATACGTAAAAATACAAAAATGATACGGGAATGGGCAAGGAAACCGACAGAAATTTTCACCACTAAGGTGAAAAACTGGTTAGAAAATAGGAGGGGTGGGCAAGGAAACCTATAAAAATCTTTACCACTAAAATGAAAAACTGATTGGAAAATAGAATGGGGTGGGCGGCCAAAGGCCGCCCACCCCATAAATTAAAAATTCTTCTCACTCAAAAACTCAGTTCACAACAAGTATCTTTCCTCTGCTAAGAACTTTCTTATCCACAGTGTACTTCCAGAGATAGACACCCTCTCCCGGAAGATTGATTTCAAACTCATTTCCTGAAACGTGACAGGAGTACACTTTTCTTCCGGAGGCATCATAAATTTCGAGTATTCCACCCTTCATAGCCGGAAGCATGAGTCTGACTTTCTTCCCGTGAGAAATTAAAAATTGTGTAGGCAAAACGTTGTCATTATCTTCATTTACTCCCACGCCAGAAAGTGCAAAAATCTGCAATCCCATATTCCCAGTTGATAGAAATGCATAGCCATTGCTCGCAGCAATATCAAGTACCGTAAATCCAGCGTAGTGGGCAACTTCGTAAATATTAAGATAATTAGAGATATCGAATACCCTTACTCCGTAATAGAGGTCCCCAATGTACAGATAATGCCCAGATATTGCTACCCTAACTCCCGTATTAAAACTTGAATCTACAGTTGTCACCTGATACAATGAGTCATTAGCCAATCCATATTCTATAATTTCTGGATACATATCCTTTGCAACATATACAAAAGAGTCTTGAATAACCACGCCTCCATAACTATTAATTAGTACTCCTGTTGTGAAAGTTTCATGTAAGTCAGTAAGGTCGATCACATAGAGATACGATGTTGTGAGTACCACTGCATTGGAATCAGTGATCGCAAAGTCCACTATTCTTCCAGCAAGATAATGCTGAGCTGTTATCACCGGATGCGCAGGATCCGAGATGTTAATTTTCAAAATAATATTCGGATATTCACTTACATAGACGAAAGAATCCTGTGGAATAACTTTGTATGTTAAAATTGAATCAATTGAACTGATGAGCTGCGGGTGTCGTGGGTCTGAAATATCGTATATTGCCATTCCAGTGTCATTTTTCGTAACAAACACAAAAGGTGAGTCTTCAACTGCATAGTAAATATTACCATCTATGTGTCCGATTAGACGAGGATCAGAAGGGTCACTTACATCAAGTAAAAATGTTCCCGAAGGACCATAGGAGAGAAAAACTGTGTTTCCACTCAATGTCAATCTTTCAGAATATTCAAATCCACCAGTATTTTTGATTATAGAGATGTTGGTTGGGTCAGCAACATTCATCAAATATGTTCCGGTTTCAAATCTTCCAAGAACATAAGCAAGCGTGTCGTAAACGGCGACTTTGACAGGGAAGCCCAGATCTCGAACTCTATTTACAAATGCAGGTGCATACGGATTGTTCACATCAGCTATCCAGAGACTTCCCCATGGGTCTGCCATGTAAAGGAGCGAATCTTTAATAAAAACTGATAAAATTTCTTCCATTCCATTAAAGTAGACCTGTCCGACCGGTTGCAAACTGTGGACATTTGAAATGTTAATTATAGCAACACCGGAATCGTGTTCAGCAACATACGCATAATTACCCGAGATTTTTATATCAGTCATGTATTTCCCATCTGAATAAGATGAGACCCTTGACGGTCTTGCTGGTCTTAAAATGTCAATTACTTCTATTCCCCCATTCCCTTCGGTTACAAACACATAACGATCTCTAATATCCAGGCCTCCGGCACCATGAGTGAGAGGATATCCGTAAAAGAAAAGATCCGACAAATTTGTAAGGTCGTAAAATAATAAAACGGGAACGTGACTATTAACTCCTGTAGCCACTATGTAGTCGTTGTATATTCGCATTTCATAGGGGGTGGAATTATCTCTCTGATCTCCGGAGCAAGCAACAAGGTAAGGGTTAGATGGATCTGAGACATCGAATATACCGAGTCCGTAGCCACCAAATCCCGCATAAAGTCTTTGAGAAGAGTTATCATACAAAAGAGAGACAACTCTGTATCTGAATTTTAGACTCGATATAAGATAAGGAGGAGTCGAATCCATTGAAAAGATTAGAATACCACCACCACTCGCCATAAATACTAAGTTTCGCGCACTATCTACGGCCATGTCGTTGGCCGGGGCGAACG
>CAYNMM010000031.1:0-5577 GCA_964398355.1 uncultured bacterium | reverse complement strand
ACATTGACGAGTTTCGTTCTATCAGGGATTAAAGCAGCAGCCATCATCAAATGTGCAGTCGCTCCGACCGATTTTTTATCAAAATAAATCTCTGCCCCGTGTGCATTTTTCAGATCACCACATATGTACCCGTGGCAGATCCTTATTTCCGCACCAAGCATTTTCAGGCCTTTCAGGTGCAGATCAACAGGCCTTGGACCAAAGGCGCATCCACCGGGAAGCGATACTTCAGCGCTTTTCTCCCGAACAAGAAGTGGACCGAGAACATAAATGGACGCCCTCATTTTTTTCACAATTTCATAGGGTGCTTTTGTTGAAACTATTCTCTCTGGATTTATCCTCCAGATCCCCTTTTCCAGTCTCTCAGCTTCTACTCCAAGGACCTTCAGAAGTTCAGCCATGGTAAAAACATCCATCACATCAGGAACATTTTTGAGCACGAATGGTCTGTCGAACAATATGGAAGCTGCCATTAGGGGGAGTACTGAATTTTTTGCTCCACTGATGAGAACAGCACCTCTTAGAGGAAACCCACCTTCTATCTCGAATTTATCCATCTCAAGACATCCACTTTTTACTCTGTTCGAGCAGATGTTTTACAACATCTTCTGACGAAACACCTTCAGCCTCAGCGTTGAAGTTGACAAGCACCCTGTGTCTCAAGACAGCGGGTGCCACCTCAAGAACATCTTCAAAAGACGGAGTGGGTCTTCCTTTTAGCAGGGCACGCGCCTTTGCGCCCAAAATCAAATATTGAGACGCTCTCGGTCCCGCCCCATAATGGACATATTCTTTAACAAAATCCGTTGACAAGTCATCTCCGGGCCTCGAAGACCTTGCAAGTTTTACCGCAAATTCCACGACATTATCAGCTATCGGTACCTTCCTCACCAGTTTCTGAGCCTCAATAAGTTCTTCTTTACCCAGAACTTTACGAAGTTCTGTGTCCTGAATTCCCGTCGTTGTCCTGGCTATTTCTACCTCTTCATCGTATGTAGGATAATCAATCAAAATGTTAAACATAAACCTGTCCAGCTGTGCCTCAGGCAAAGGATATGTACCCTCCTGTTCTATTGGGTTTTGAGTTGCAAGTACAAAAAAGGGCCTTTCAAGTTCATAGGTAGTTCCTCCAGCTGTAACCTTTAGCTCCTGCATGGCTTCAAGTAACGCTGACTGTGTCTTGGGTGGAGTCCTATTGATCTCGTCAGCAAGAATCATGTTTGCAAATACAGGTCCCTTAACGAATTTAAAGTGTCTCCTCCCTGTTGCAGGATCTTCTTCGATAATATCTGTTCCAATTATATCTGAGGGCATCAGATCGGGTGTAAACTGTATCCTTGAGAATTTAAGATCAAGTATAGCTGCCAGAGATTTCACAAGTAATGTCTTTGCCAGTCCCGGGACCCCTATAATCAAAACATGACCACCTGATAACAGGGCTATCAAAATCTTTTCGAGAACATCCTTCTGTCCCACGATAACCCGGGAGAGCTCTTCGTTGATGGAAGATTCTACACGTGTAATAATTTCAAAAATTTCTTTATCAGTCATGGGGTGTATTATAAGTTATGGCATAAAAACGCTCAATCTCAAAACTCCGGGCTTCCTCCCTGTCAACCCCGAGGTTTTCTGATAAAAATTTCAGTATGCTGAAGTTATTTGCCGGCGCCTTTATCAATAATTCGCCCTCCTTAACTTCTACTTCCACACCTTTTCCATCGCTTATACTTGATAATTTAAGGTTTTCAGGTAATCTCACTCTGTAATACACCCGGTCAAATTTCTGCCAGTCAGGTTTTCTTTCCACTTTTACAGCTTTGACAAATCTCAGGCCAGGGATCAGGTAAGAAGATGCAATTGACAGTATTTCCCGCGTCACAGGTGTGTAAGTCTCAACATAGATTGGCTCATTCCTGGTAACAGCACCAAGAATAAGAGATGGCGCAGAACTGATAGATGGACGCGGAACAAACTCTCCTCTGTAGTGCACCTTAACCCCTGCGCTCCTCAACGCTTGAAGTAATAATCTCACAGTGTCGTTGTGGGCTATGAATCTGGCGTGACCTTCTTTAGAATACAAAATGACATATCTGTAAATTTCTGGTTTCTCAAAACGGGGTACTTCAATCCTCTCGGGGACTTTCAGTGTGGGCAAGCCTTCCTTACACAGTTTAAACCCCATTCTCAAAAATGGTCCACACCCGGTGCAACCATCAGTCATACAATTGACCGTATATTTTTCCTCCATTGCCCTGCGATACTCAAGCTGTAAATATTTCTTAAAAATCATCACGTCTATTCTGTCCCACGGCAGCTTTTCCCTGAGATCCCGCTCTTTCAGGTAATCCCTCCAATGCAACCCTGCCAATTCAAAAGCCCTTTCCCATCTGTGAAAATCAAACTGCTCTGACCAGCTCTCGAGATAGGCACCGTTTCTGTATGCATTGAATATCACTTCACTTAGTTTTTCATCACCTCTGCTCAGGATTCCTTCAAGAACAGAGTTGTACGGATTGTGAAATGAAATACGGAGATTTCTCTCCCTTTTCGTAATGGACTTTATCAGCTTCACTTTTTCATATATCTCTTCAGGAGATTCCTGTCTCACCCATTGAAATGGCGTGTGAGGCCTCGGGACAAAAGGCGATATGGAGGCTTTGAAATTGATTCTACGAGCCCTTCTTGCAATTCTTTTCAGGAAAAATCCAAGTTCTCTAACATCTTCCTCGGTCTCAGTTGGGAGTCCGATCATGAAGTAAAGCTTGATATGTTTCCAGCCGTATCTTTTCGCAATTTCAATTGATTTTTCTATATCCTCAAGGGGAACATTTTTATTGATCACCTTCCTGAGTCTGTCAGTAGCCGTCTCGGGAGCCAGTGTGAGCCCAAATCTCCTCATATCTTCAACTGCCTCAATAAGATCCATACTGATTGCATCAACAGGAAGGGACGGAAGGGACACATAGACCTGATTCTCAAATCTTTCTTTAATTTTCAAAATTAGCTCAACGAGCTCCGGATAATCAGAGCTGGTAAATGCCAGAAGTCCCACCTCATCCCATCCCGTGTGTCTGACACCGGCTTCAATTAACTCAATTACCTCGTCAACTTCTCTCTTCCTCAGAGGTCGGTACACCATCCCACCCTCACAGAATCTACACCCCCGCGTGCACCCCCTCATTAGTTCAATTGTCAACCTGTTGTGCACAATATCAATATTTGGCACAACCTGACGCGATGGGTACAACTCCTTGCTTAATGGGGCAATTCCCTTCCTCGCCTTTTTCCTGATACTTGATACATAAACGCCCTCAATGTCGGATAATTTTTCGAACAGCGTCCCCCTATCAATCTCTCCACTCTTCCATGCAATAAAGATGGGAATACTTTCTTTTATAGACAGCTCAGCCTCCCCTACAAAGAATACATCCACGAATTCCTCAAGTGGAGCAGGATTTAGAGCAGCAGGACCTCCAAGAACAACAACGGGATCCCTTTCTTCCCTGTCCATTCGTCTCAAGGGAACTCCACCAAGATCAAGTGCCAGCAACAGGTTTGTATAGTTCAGCTCAGTGTGCATCGAAAATCCTATTACATCAAAGTTTCTAAGTGGCGTGTACGTCTCAAGCGAAAAAAGAGGAATACCCGAATCCCTCATGTAAGATAGGGCATCTACCCATGGAATAAAAAATCTTTCGGCATACACATCCTCATGGGAGTTTAAAACATGGTAAATGATCTTCAATCCGAGGTTGGACATTCCGACTTCATAGATTTCTGGATAAACAAGGGCAAATCTCAACTTGAACTTTTCTTTATAAACAGAATTCCGCTCTCTGCCGATATATCTCGCAGGTTTTTCAAACCTTATAAGATCTCCACCAAAGGGGTGATTCATAACGGGATAAAATACCCTTGATGTGGTTACATTTCAAGAAGGGATTCAGTTGGTGTCCTTTTCGGGGACATAAACGAGCAGGCGACCACAGTTTTCACATCTTCCAATCTGACCTGTGGATTTTAAACTAATAACAAGCTGAAGGGGTAAAACAGCGTTACATCCGCTACAGCTCCCCTCAATGACAAATGCCACAGCATCTCCCTTGATTTTTCGTATTTTTTCATACTGGTTGTACAACCCATTGTCGAGCTTTTTGACAAGATCTTCGCGCCTCGCCCTCAGTATCTCCAGTTTATCATCAATATGGGCAAATTCATCCTCGATCTCTTTTATCTTTGCAAGTAATTCCTTTTCTCTCTGGGAATTTTCTCTCGATTTTTTCTCAATTTCTGCTTTCAACTCATCAATCCTGAATAGCAGATCAAATCCCTGCTCTTCAAGCTTCTTTTTTTCCTCTTCTGTCAAACTTATCTCGTCCATCAAAGCCCTGTATTCTTCATTGCTCTTCACCATGTGTTCCTTGGAACGTAAATTCTGAATATGACTTTCCTTGTCCTTGATCTCCATCTCAATTTTCTTAACCTGCAACTCGGTCTCCTTTAGGGAATTTCTAAGGAGTTCCACCTCATTTTTCAGGTTTTCTATCTCTTTTTTCAACTGCTCAATCTGCTCAGGAATTGTCTTTTTCCGCAGAATGTGGGTGTCTATTTCTTTATCTATTTTCTGGAGGGCAACAAGAAATTCAGCTTGCTCATTCATCGGGGTAAAATGATATTTCAATCATAATGTATAGTCAAACTGAAGCCTTTCACACACGGGAAACAAATACCTTCTATAAAGTCGTAAGAAAATGTTCTGTCAATTTCAAGCCATAAGGAAGAAGACCGTAGTTACCTGCAAAATATTTTACGGGAAATCGACTCTTCTGCCCCATGTATCACTTGGATTTTCAAAAGGATTTATCCAGATTCTAAAATGGACATCTATTATCCAGCCACTTTTGGAGTGAGGGATGCCTCGCACATAAAACGATGGGAAACTAAGCCGGGACATTCCAGAAGACATAACACTGGATTGTTGAGGGATCTGGGACTCTTCAATATTGCAAATCAGTTTTGATAAAAATTGGGCGGGGGCGGAGGCTTCGCCTCCGCCCCCGCCCAATTTTTCACTCCTGTAAACAAAAATTTTTGAGCACTACACTATATGGACACATCCAAAAATATTCTCCAAGAAGGTAGTCCTGCATCATATTTCTTCGTATTGCCTTCGATACTGGATCGACTCTGGCGGGTTTCTCCGTGGATTTGAAATCGAAGAGCCATAACTGGCTTCAAAAATTACATCGTTTCCAGGATCAACTCTCCATTTGAATCTGCAACAGGAATTAATCCTTTCGAACCAGAAGACGTATTTTTGTCACTCTATTGGTTCAGCATATCCTGCAAAAGATTAACCCCTGCGCCCCAAAACACATTTAATCGAAAATCGGTTCTGAAGGAAGTGTTTGAGGAATTTTTCACGGTAATCGTTTTTGCCTTTAATTCAACGAAATGTTCTCTAATAATTTCCGTGCCTACAAAAATTCACTCAAACTCTCCTCCACAAAGCCTGACATTATCTATAATTTTTGGCATGAGAAACTTTTATTCGTCAGGCTGTTTGGCATCACTCCG